>NZ_JBFAOJ010000011.1:0-123801 GCF_040675205.1 Streptosporangium sp. NPDC049644
GGCGGCTTCGCGCCGCCGCCCGCGCCGTCGCCGCCCCCCTGCCCGACTACTTCCCCCCCGGGGGGGCCGCCCCCCCCGCACCGCGGGGCGACGGCCACCTTTCGTCTCGATATGTGAGAAGTGTGTACGCCGGGCGAGACGGCGTTCCGGCCGCCAGGTAGCCTGAGATGAAATGCGCCAGGTCCCAACCTGCCGCGACGGGGTCTGACAGGGGTGGGCCGGCGACTCTCCGGCGCCACGCCCAGATCACCGGTCCGTGATCCGGACCCGTGACATCAGGCCTGGTCGGAGCCCTGATCGGAGTCTCGACCATTGCCCTGCTCGCATCCGACCGAGACGAGATTCGCCATGTACGACATGTATCCCTGGAACCACGCCGAAGAGGTCAAGGACGAGGCCGCCGAGGCGCTCCAGACCGCCCTGGACCGCCGGGACAACGGTGGTTCTCCAATTCGCTGAACCGGTTCCCGGCGCCGACGGGGTTCCCTCGGCCGATCAGCCGGCGTGTCTCATCCGTCGGTCGCGAGTTTGATCTGCTCGGTCAACCTGACCCCCTGCGGATCGGGGCGCACCGCGCCGACGAAGGAGGACCGGCGCCAGGCGCTGAGCTTCTCCTCCTTGACCACGTCGCCGCTCCGCGGGGCGTGGACCATGTAGCCGGGCCTGGTGATCATGCCGACATGGCCGAGACCGCTGAAGAAGGCCAGGTCACCGGGCTTGAGGTCCTTCCAGGCGATCTTCTTGGAGAAGGCGGCGTACTGGTCGTTGGTGACGCGGGGCAGCTTGATCCCGGCGGCGCCGTAGGCGCGGAGCATCAGGCCCGAGCAGTCGAAGCCGCCGTTGCCGGTGCCACCCCAGACGTAGGGCGTGCCGCGCTTGGACATGGCCCACTTCACGGCCGTCTGCCAGGCGGGCTTGGGGGTCGCGCTCTTCAGTGCCGCCTTCAACCTGACGGTGCCGAGCGCGGGGGTCTCGGGGGAGGGGAGAGGGGAGGCGGCCAGTGCCGCCGTCGGCGCCATGGCCGAGGCCGCGAACACCGCGGCGCCTGAGACGAGGATGGACAGGACGCGAGAGTACATCTTGCCGGACAGGATGATTCCTTCCATAAGGCCGGCCGGGTGAGCTGTCGGGCTCGGGCGTGGAGGCCGCCCTACGGCGCGAAAACGCACCGATTCGCCCCAAGGAATCCCGTGATGGCGGCCGGGAACGCGCTCCGGGGCGGAGCGAGGTTCCCGGGGGCCCGGTGGATCCCGAAAAAAGTGGTTCCCCGGCTCCGTACGGGCCGGTAGGGGGATGGTCCGTACGGATTAGGCGTCAATGTGAATGGGGAGGACGATAACGAAACCTCACGAAACGGTCAATAGGGAGCAAAAAAGGACAAAGTGATCACGCGGGCGGATGCGTGGACACGTCCGAAGAGTGAGATCGGTGTTCGATCACCGAGACGGACAGGTAAGGTGCCTGCATGGATTCGCGTAACATTCGCCTGGCGGTCATCCCCGGGGACGGGATCGGAGTCGAGGTCGTCACCGAGGGCCTGAAGGTCCTCGAAGCGGTCGGCACCAAGGTGGAGACCACCACGTACGACCTCGGGGCCAAGCGCTACCACGAGACCGGTGAGACCCTGCCCGACCCGCTGCTCGACGAGCTACGCGGATACGACGCGATCCTGCTCGGCGCGGTCGGCGACCCCAGCGTGCCCCCGGGCATCCTGGAGCGCGACCTGCTGCTCAAGCTCCGCTTCCAGCTCGACCACTATGTGAACCTCCGCCCGGTCAAGCTCTTCCCCGGCGTCGAGACGCCGCTGGGCAAGGCCCGCCCCGAGGACATCGACATGATCGTCATCCGGGAGGGCACCGAGGGCCCCTACGCCGGTGCCGGAGGCGCCATGCGCCGTGGCACGCCGCACGAGATCGCCACCCAGGAGTCGCTGAACACCGCCTACGGTGTCGAGCGCGTGGTGCGCTACGCCTTCGAGAAGGCGGTGGCCCGCCCCCGCAAGAAGCTGACGCTGGTCCACAAGACCAACGTGCTCACCTACGCCGGTGACCTCTGGGCCCGCACGTTCGACCGGATCAGCGTGGAGTACCCCGAGGTCCAGACCGACTACTGCCACGTCGACGCGGCCTCGATGTTCTTCGTCAGCCAGCCGGAGCGCTTCGACGTGATCGTCACCGACAACCTCTTCGGTGACATCCTCACCGACATCGGCGCGGCGATCGCCGGCGGCATCGGCCTGGCGGCCAGCGGCAACGTCAACCCCGACCGCACCGCGCCGAGCATGTTCGAGCCGGTGCACGGCAGCGCCCCGGACATCGCGGGCCAGGGCAAGGCCGACCCGACCGCCACGATCCTGTCGGTCGCCATGCTCCTGGACCACCTGGGCCTGGCCGACGAGGCGGCCCGGGTGGAGCAGGCCGTCGCCGACGACCTGCTCGAGCGGCTGGCCGGCTGGGCCGGCCGGACCACCCAGGAGATCGGTGACGACATCACCGCGCGAGTAGCCGGCTGAGGAAGCCGCCCCCTCGACCCCGACGCGCCTGGCGGCTCCTCCGAGCCGCCGGGCGCGTTTTTGTTTCCCCGCACTGCCGGTTTTCGGCATGGATGCAGTAGTTTCCCGTTACCCGGTCCAACGCAGAATGGACCCAAGGGTAAGCCAGACCTCAAGATAAGGATCCGCGTCATGACCACCGCTCAGAAGCTCAGCTTCGACGTGCAGCTCTCCGACCACGCGCGCACCGCGGCCGAGCGCGAGCAGGTAATGGCGGCTCCGGGGTTCGGCCAGGTCTTCACCGACCACATGATCTCGATCGACTACACCGAGGGCGAGGGCTGGCACGACGCCCGGCTCATGCCGTACGGCCCGCTCAGCCTCGACCCCGCGACCGCGGTCTTCCACTACGCGCAGGAGCTCTTCGAGGGCATGAAGGCGTACCGCCAGCAGAACGGTGCGATCGTGACGTTCCGCCCCGAGGCCAACGCCGCCCGCTTCAACACCTCCGCACTGCGGATGGCCATGCCCGAGCTGCCCGAGGAGACGTTCGTCGAGTCGCTGGAACTGCTCGTCCAGACCGACCGCGAGTGGGTGCCGACCACGCCCGGACACAGCCTCTACCTGCGCCCCTTCATGATCGCCACACAGCCGGCGCTCGGGGTCAACTACCCTTCCAGGACCTACAAGTACATGGTGATCGCCTCTCCGGCGGCGGCCTACTTCGGCGGCGGGCAGGCGGTCAGCGTCTGGCTCTCCACCGAGTACACCCGCGCGGCCCCCGGCGGCACCGGCTTCGCCAAGTGCGGCGGCAACTACGCCGCGGCCTTCGTGGCCCAGCGCCAGGCCGTCGAGCAGGGCTGTGACCAGGTGGTCTGGCTGGACGCGAGCGAGCACCGCTACGTCGAGGAGATGGGCGGGATGAACCTGTTCTTCGTCTACGGCGACCGCCTGCTGACCCCGGCGCTCACCGGCACGCTGCTGCCGGGCATCACCCGCGACTCGATCCTCGCCCTGGCCGCCGACCTCGGCCTGCGGGCGGAGGAGGGGCGGCTGTCGATCGAGGAGTGGCAGCGGGGCTGCGAGTCGGGCGAGCTCACCGAGGTCTTCGCCTGCGGCACCGCCGCGGTGGTCACCCCGGTCGGCTCGGTCAAGGGCGCCGACCGTGCCTGGACGATCGGCGACGGCACCCAGGGGCCGGTCACCGGGAGGATCCGCGAGGAGCTGGTGGGCATCCAGTACGGTTCCCGCCCGGACCCGCACAACTGGGTCCACAAGATCTGCTAGTCCCGCGTTCTGCGTGTGGCCTCGGTTGGCTTGGGGTGCTGGATCTCGCATGGGATCTGAACCGTGACGTGACGATGTCCTACATGTGCAAAGTGGGGGCAGCGTGGCGGCAGGTGCGTGGAGAACTGGCCAATGCGTATATACCGGTCACCGCAGCGATCCCCAATCGGAGGGGGCCCGGTCTCCAATCCGGCCGGACCTCCTCCGTGAACAGGGCTATCCTTCGGGCAGCTCGTCGGTGTCGATCGTGAGGTTCCACGGCTCGGGAAGTTTCAGGGAGCCGCCGAACTTGACGATGTTCTCCTGTTGGTACCCCTTGGGGCTGGGGCTGCTGAGGAGCCGGATCTGCTCGTCGAAAGCATCGATGACGAGATAGAGCGGGACACCTGCCAACGCGCAGTTTTGCGGCTTGACGACGTGATCGTCGTTGACGCTGCTTGGGGAGACCACTTCCACCACGAGCAGCGTGACGTCACCGTAGACCTCGTTCTTATCCCACATTCTGGGATTACGTGGCACGACAGTGAGGTCGGGGCGGTAGCGTTCGGCTTGAGGGTCGAGATGGATCTTGATGTCGTTCCAGATCTTCCAACCATGCTCGGTCACTGTGCCGAGAAGCTGGGTGAGAATCCAGAAGACGATGTCGTTGTGGCTGTTGGTAGGCAACTCTCTCACCACGATCCGGCCGTTGATGAGCTCGACGCGCCGGTCAGGCCATTGCTCGCACATCTCTGGGAGTCGCCTGACGAGTTCGTCGCGGAGATCTTCTTGCGGTGGTCTCTCGGTTGGTCGATCCAGAACCTTGGCCATGTGGTCATCCTTCCCTCCGTACAGGTGGGCGCAACGTGTTTGCCGCATCGCTTAAAGTAATCGGAAAGATTCCCGCCCGCCCCGGATTCGGAAAAGTTCTCGTCAGTGCTTTCGAATCATGGTGAGGCCGTCGGCGATGGGGAGCATGATCGAGGTGACCCGCACGTCGGCGCTGACCATGTCGTTGAACTCGCGGATGTGCCTGACCGTCTCGTCGTCCCTGCCGGGATCGGCGACGTGGCCGCTCCACAGCGTGTTGTCGACGAGGATCACCCCGCCGGGGGCCAGCCGCGACATCAGGATCTCGTAGTAGAGGGGATAGTTGACCTTGTCGGCGTCGATGAACGCCAGATCCACCGCGGGGTGCTCGGGGAGCTCGTGCAGCCGCTCGGCCGCCGGGCCGATCCTCAGCTCGATGCGGTCCGAGACCTGTGTCTTCTCCCAGTATCTCCGGGCGACCGCTGTCCACTCCTCGCTCACGTCGAAGCAGGTGAGCCCGCCGCCGGGGGCGAGCCCGCGGGCGAGGCAGATGGAGGAGTAGCCGGTGAAGGTGCCCACCTCCACCGCGTTCCTGGCGCCGCTGATCTGGGCGATCATGGTGAGGAACCGCCCCTGGTCGGGGGAGATCTGCATTCCCGCGCTGTCGCCGGTCAGCTCGCGGGTCTCGACGGCGAGCGCGTCGAGGACGTCGTCGGGCAGGGTGGTGTGCGCGAGCAGGTACTGTCCCACGGCGGGGTCGAGATAGGTCGCCTTCATGGGCCTCATTCTGGTCGGTGGGAGATGGTCGCGGGGGTGAAGCCGAGCCGTGTCGGCAGGCCGCGCGTCTCGAATCCTAAGATCGATGTGTCAGATGCTGTCGGCGTGTGGCAGACTCCAGAGCATCATGTTCTACGGTCTGCTCATTATCGGCAGGCGCGCTGGCTGAAAAGGGACACCGCCAGCGCGCAGACCTCTCACGTCCGTGAGGGGTTTTTTTGTTTCTCGGAGCCGAGTGAGCGCGCGGCGAATCATCGAACCGCGAAGGAGAACGACATGGCCGACGACCGCTTCCACGTGTACGACACGACCCTCCGTGACGGGGCCCAGCAGGAGGGGCTCAACCTCACGGTGGCCGACAAGCTGGCCATCGCGCGTCACCTGGACGGCCTGGGCGTCGGTTTCATCGAGGGTGGCTGGCCGGGGGCCAATCCCAAGGACACAGAGTTCTTCAGGCGAGCTCAAACAGAGCTCGACCTGAAGCACGCGCAGCTCGCCGCGTTCGGCGCGACCCGCCGGGCAGGTGTGAAGGCAGCCGACGACCCGTTGGTGGCCGCGCTGCGCGAATCCGGCGCGCCGGTCGTGACCCTTGTCGCCAAGAGTCACGACCGGCACGTGGAGCTGGCCCTCCGCACGACCCTGGAGGAGAACCTCGCGATGATCCGCGACACGGTCTCCCACCTGCACGCGGAGGGACAGCGGGTCTTCCTCGACGCCGAGCACTTCTTCGACGGCTACAAGTCCAACCCGGCGTACGCGCTGGAGGTGCTGCGCACCGCCGCCGAGGCGGGGGCCTCGGTCGTCGCGCTCTGCGACACCAACGGGGGCATGCTCCCCGACGAGCTGGCCGAGGTCGTGCAGGCCGCCGTCGGCACGTCCGCCAGGATCGGCATCCACTGCCACGACGACACCGGCTGCGCGGTCGCCAACTCCCTGGCCGCGGTGCGGGCGGGCGCGACGCACGTGCAGGGCTGCGCCAACGGATACGGGGAGCGCTCGGGCAACGCCAACCTGTTCACGGTCGTGGCCAACCTGCAGCTCAAGCGGGGGTTCGAGCTGGTGCCGAGGGAGTCGCTGGCCGACATGACCAGGATCGCCCACGCGATCACCGAGGTCACCAACGTCACCCCCAACTCCCACGCCCCCTACGTCGGGGTCTCCGCCTTCGCGCACAAGGCCGGGCTGCACGCCAGCGCGATCAAGGTCGATCCCAACCTCTACCAGCACATCGACCCCGCCGAGGTCGGCAACGACATGCGGATGCTCGTCTCCGACATGGCCGGACGCGCCTCGGTCGAGCTCAAGGGCCGCGAGCTGGGCTACGAGCTGGCTGCCGACACCTCGCGGGAGCTGGTGACGCGGGTCAAGGAGATGGAGTCGAAGGGCTACACCTTCGAGGCCGCCGACGCCTCCTTCGAACTGCTGCTCCGCGACACCGTCGCGGGCGAGCGCAGGCGCCACTTCCAGGTCGAGTCCTGGCGGGTGATCGTCGAGCGGACCCGCGGCGGCGAGGTGGTCAGCGAGGCCACCGTGAAGCTGCACGCCAAGGGCGAGCGGATCGTCGCCACCGGCGAGGGCAACGGCCCGGTCAACGCCCTCGACCGGGCCGTACGGCAGGGACTCGAGCGGCTCTACCCCGAGCTGGCGGGGGTCGAGCTGATCGACTTCAAGGTGCGCATCCTGGAGGGCACGCACGGCACCGACGCCGTCACGCGCGTGCTGATCACCTCCAGCGACGCGGCCGGGGAGTGGTCCACCGTCGGTGTCGACGAGAACATCATCGAGGCGTCCTGGCAGGCGCTGGAGCAGGCCGTCACCTACGGTCTGCTGCGCGCCGGCCACACCGGCTGAGGCGGCACCGGAAAGAGAGCCGGAGGGCGGGTCCAGGGGTGTTCACCCGGACCCGCCCTCCTGACCCGGCGGACCCGGGCGGCACAGGGCGGCCCAGGGCCCTGGCCGGGTCGGTCCCGCCGGGGGCGAGGTCGTCAGGAGAGGTCGGCGCCGCCGACGCGGAAACTCACCGGGCCCTCGGAGGTCTCCACGCTGACCTTGCCGCCGGAGCAGGAGAGCGACGGCTTGCCGGTGCCGGGCACCAGCACGGTCAGCACGGAGTCGCCCGAGGCGGGTGCGACGACCGCGGGCGCGGGGTGCCGCCGCAGGTAGGCGGAGGAGACCCAGCCCTGGTAGGGGTTCTTCTGGCCGCGGACCACCTTGAGCCCGCCGACCGGCTTGCAGGAGGGCATCGAGACCTGCACGAGCGTCGCCTTCCAGCCGGCCTTGTCCTTCACCACGACCTGGCCGCCGCTGTTCGAGACGGTGGACAGGTCACGGGAGAAGTGCCAGATGTTGCGGACCGAGGAGCCCTTGGGGACCGTGTCCAGCACGGCCATCAGGTCCCGTTCGTGGTTGACGAGCACCGAGCGGGTCCTGGGCACGCCGTAGGCCCGGTCGGTCAGCCGGTAGCTCTGCCGCTCGGACCCGATCGAGGATCTGCTCAGGGTGGTGGCGGTCTTGCCGCGGAACCTGGCCCCGGACACGACCGAGGTGTTGTGCGCCTCGGCCGACATCGTCCAGTGCCGGTAGCCGCTGTTCTCGTACGAGTCGAAACCGACGTCGACCAGGACGTCGCGGCCCTGCGCGTAGTAGGTCACGCCCAGGTGGTCCTCGTGGCCGTGGTACTTCATGCCGGGCCCGAAGCGGATGGAGTAGAACGCCGACTCGGGCCTGTCCCAGGCGGTGCGCCCGTAGACGTAGCCGTTGCCGAACACCCGCACCGTCTTCTTCGGGTGGGAGTAGCCGACGGGCCGCACGTCCGCGCCGCCGTCACCGATCGGGACCATGAACCCGTCGGGCTGGGTGGAGTGGGAGATGAAGTCCTCCAGCGACTCCCAGCGGCGTGAGATGTCGGCGGGCACCTTCCGCCCGCACGACTTGATGTTGTCCATCGCGACCTTCAGCCGCTCGTAGACGTAGATCGCGTAGCGGGGGGCCTGCTCGCGCAGCGCGCCCTGGGAGTCGACGTCGAGCTTCACGGTCTCGGTGAGCCGTCTGATCGCGAGGCTGGACCACTGGTCCCGGCCGTAGCGGCAGCCGATGCCGAGCAGCGCGATGTCCTGGTCGATGCCGTGGTTGTGACCCTTCTCGTACAGCTTCGGGTCCGACAGCATCTTGGCGTGCTCGGCCAGGCTGCGGGAGAGCCACGACTCGTTGACGTGCTTGCTGAGGCAGACCAGCGCGGGGGCGCGCAGCGCGATCGGGTGCTCCTGCCAGGCGTACGGGCTGGCCCCCGCGCCGCCGCGCGGGTTGTCGGCGACCCAGTCCTTGGCGATCTCGACGGCCCGTGTCAGGTACGCCTCGTTGCCGTTCGTCTCGTAGTCGGCGACGAGGCGGCCCATCCAGCGCAGCGAGTGGAAGACCATGCTCCAGGAGCGGTTCCGGTAGGGGTCGGCGCGCCAGTCGACGTTCTTGCCGATCTTCACCGGGGCCAGGTCGAGGAAGGCGACCTCGCCGTTCATGATGTCCGCCGCCGTCGGCGTGGCCGGCAGCCAGTCCCCCTGACACTCGGCGGTGCGTTTCACCTCCCGT
This sequence comes from Streptosporangium sp. NPDC049644, assembly GCF_040675205.1. Lineage (NCBI taxonomy): Bacteria > Bacillati > Actinomycetota > Actinomycetes > Streptosporangiales > Streptosporangiaceae > Streptosporangium > Streptosporangium sp. NPDC049644. The sequence goes on from NZ_JBFAOJ010000011.1 coordinate 8,930, forward strand.
GCCTCCGCGGTGCCGACTGTGGCGCCGCAGGTCGTCAGGAGGACAAGGGAGAGAGCGAGTGCTTGTGTGCGGCGGCGCACGCCAGTTCCTTCCGGGCCAAACGAAGAGGGCGGATCATGCTGTCCGAATCCCACCAAACCGGTCAAGTCGGGATGGGTGCTTCCGGGACATCGTTAGCAACTAGATGCGGGTTTCCCAGGTTTCCCAGGTTTCCCGGCACGCGTGGCCTGATCCTGCCGGCAGATGTCCCGGCCGCCTCTCGCGGGCGCCGCCGCGTTTCGGCAGGCTGGGCGGCATGAGACTCGCCGACATCGTGATCCCTGACACCCCGGCCGCCCGCGGCTCGCTGGAGGTGGCGACCGCCTACTGCTCGCCCGCCCTGCTCAACCACTCCGTGCGCGCCTACCTGTGGGCGGCGGCCTACGGTGCGATGAACGACATCGCCTTCGACGCCGAGCTGCTGTACGTCGCGTCGATGATGCACGACATCGGCCTGGTCAAGGAGTTCGACAGCCACACCGTGCCGTTCGAGGAGGCGGGAGGCCATGTCGCCTGGGTCTTCGCCGCCGGGGCCGGATGGCCCGTCGAACGTCGCGTGCGCGCGTTGGAGATCGTGGTACGCCACATGTGGGACAGCGTGGACCCCGGGGCGGATCCCGAGGGGCACCTGCTCGAACTGTCCACCGGGCTGGACATCTCCGGGCGGCGGTCGGAGGACTTCCCCGCCGGGCTCCGGGCCGAGGTGCTTGAGCGTTACCCCAGGCTGGGGATCGGCCCGGAGTTCGCCGGATGCTTCGCGGACCAGGCCGCGCGCAAGCCGGACAGCCCGGCCGGGCGGTTCGTCCGCTCGGGGATCGCCGAGCGGATCGCCGCCAACCCCCTGGACCGCTGAGCGCACCGGCCCCGCTCCCGGAAACGAGGGGAGCGGGGCCGGTCGGGCGCCCTTCGGCGAGCGATCAGGCTCCGGGCGCGGGCCCGGTGCTCTGCACGACTTCGAACGACCACAGCTCGGCCCCGGAGGCCGCCGGGCCCTGCCCGTGGCCGTGCCCCTGAGCTGGGCCGGCCGCCTCCTGCCCGTGCCCGTGCCCGTGACCCTGGCCCTGGCCGGCCTCGGCGGCGGCCTGGGCGTGGCCCCGCTGGAAGGCCTGGCTCTCGGTCCAGCGCTTGAAGTCCTCATCGGAACGCCAGCGGGTGTAGACCAGGTAGCGGTCGGTGCCGTCCACCGGGCGGAGCAGTTCGAACCACTCGAACCCGTCCGCGGACTCGACCACTCCCGCCCGTCCGGAGAAGCGGCGCTCCAGTTCCTCGCGCATCTCCGCGGACACCGTCAGCACGTTTATCTTCACGACCGAAGGCACATCGTCTCCTCGAAGCGTTGGTTTCCCCGATCACCCTATGCGGCGCTCCGTCAGGTGACGGCCCTGCGGGGGTGCGGCGCGTCCCCCAGGGTCACCCGGGCGACGGCGGGTATGCGCTCGGTCTCCAGGGCCTGGCGCATGTGCGGGATGACCACCCCGCTCAGCTGCTCGCGGACCGCGCTCATCGGCGCGTCCTCGACGACCGCCACCCGCATTCGTACGGCGGGGTGTTCGCTCGTGCCGGTCATCGCGGCGGTGGCGCCGATGATCGAGGGATGCGAGCCCGCCTCGGCGGCCGCCGCGTCGGTCACGCTGTGCGCGTCCACCTCGGTGATCCCGGCGGGACCGCCGTCCAGGCGGATGCCGCTCAGCCTCCGGCTGCGCCCCTGGACCAGCAGCCAGCGCAGGCCGAACAGCGCGAGCACTATCGCCGCCGCGGCGACCACCCACCACAGCCACGGGTCGTAGCGGGCGAACGCCGCGCGCGTCTGGGCGTCCACGAGCGGTCCGCGGGCGGAGGCCACGGCCGGAGGGAACGCCCCCGCGCCGCGCGCCATCACCAGGGCGCTCAGGGCCATCAGCGCCAGTCCCACGAGCAGCAGCCCCAGCCGGTTGCCCCGGGCGGTCTTGTCGTGCATGGCGCTCACTTCCCTCGCAGGTGCACGTGGACGGGATGGTGCCAGACGGGGGAGAGCGCGGCGATCCGCGCGGTCACCGCCTCCCGTACGGCGTCGGCCAGGCCGGTGGTGTCCCGGACGGCGCTGTGGGCGTCCACTCGGACGGTCTTTCCCACCAGCCGTACCTTGGCCTGGTCCACCCCCCGCACCCGCTCGGCCGCGTGGGCCAGTGACCGGGCGAAGCCCCGGCGCTGCATGCCGATGACCAGGTCCTTGTCGCCCGTCCGCACCGGGATCAGCGTGGGCCGCCCCGGGATGAGCGCGAACAGCACCAGCAGCAGGCCCAGCAGGCCGACCAGGCCCGCGCCCGCCATCACCTGCCGGTCGCTCCACGGCGTCGACGACGCCCAGGTGAGCATCCGGTCGTAGGGCAGCAGGCGCAGCGGGTGGCCCGCCAGGGCGGAGATGACCTCCAGCGCCACCAGGACGCCGATCGCCGTCATCACCACGGCGGTGATGACGGCGGGGATCACCCGGCGCGGGCGGAAGGCCCTGACCGCCGCCCGGTCGGCGGAGGCGTTCCTCACCACCTCGTCGGGTGCCCGCGGCGCGGACGGCGCCACGGACGCCGTACCGGGCGCGGCCGGAATCTCCTCGGTCGGCCCTGTATCGGAGACATGCCCGGAGACATGCTCTGAGAAGGGCTCGTGGGAGGTCATCGCTCTTCCTCCCGCGGCGGGACGTCGGTCCCGTGGGCCGCCGCGTCCGGTGTCCGGAAGTCGGGCCGGCTCCCGCCTTCGGCCCCCGGGGTCTCGGGCGAGGTCTCGGGCGGGGTCTCGGGCGAGGTCTCAGGTGAGGTCTCACGCGAGACCTCGTACGAGGTCTCGGGCGGGCTCTCCGGAGCGCGGATCACGTTGGTGACGTCGATGTCGATGTGGCCGACGTCCATGCCGGTCAGCGTCGTGACCCGTTCGGCGACGTGACGCCGGACCTCGTCGGCCACCTCACGGATCGGGGCCGGGTACTCCATGGTCACGTCCAGCCGGAGCGTCGCGAGCGTGCCGTCGACGGCGGCGCGGGTGCCTCCGCGAAGGGACAGCGGTCCCCGCTCGCCGACCTTCCGCACCCGTGCCACCTCCCTGGCCGCACTGGCCGCGATACGCGACACCACCCGGTCGGATATGTTGGTTCTGCCACGCAGTTCGGCCGGTACGGCCCGCTGTGACGGCTGGGCGGGTACGGCGGGTGGCGCGGACCGCCCGGTCCCGGCGGGGGCGGAGCCCGCCCGCTCGGCGGGCAGGCCGCCTGAGTCCGCGGCCGTTTCCGAGGAGGGGGCGCGGTGTTCGACGGGGGTGTTCATCGCCGTCTCGCCGAGATCCTGGACAGGTTGACCTCGCCGACCTCGGCGAAGTGGCCGAGCAGGAATCCGACGGCACCGAGCACCAGCACCAGCAGGAACGCCCAGAAGCCGCCGAAGGCTCCGGCGAAGCCCAGCAGAACGCCGACGATCGTGCCGAGTACGGACCACACTGGGAAATTGTTCATGTCAAACCTCCGATATGGACATTCACCGGCAGGTCATCCGCCAGCGGGGCGACCGCCGCACGTACCTCGTCGGCGATCTCCGGCAGCGGGCGCCCCAGCCTGACGACCACCGAGATCTCGATCCCGTCCTCGTGCAGCGCGACGCCGGACACCCTCTCGCCGGGCAGGTAGGTCGCCACCGTCCCGAACGGGCCGCCCGAGAGGTCGACGACATCGGGGCAGCGCCGTACGGCGTCGGCTATCCCGTGCGCGAGACCCGCCCCCCGGCGGGCCGGTTCCCGCTCGGCGGCCGTGGCCGGTTCCTCGCGGGGCGGGCCCGTCTCGCCCGGTGCGGCGGCCGTCGTGCGGGCCGGGGCCCGTGGTCTCTGGGCGGGTACGGCCCCGGCCGGGGTCTGGGTGGCGGGCGGGTGGACCGGGTGCTCCGGCCTGTGCGCGGGCATGGCGGTCGCCGGGGTCGGATGCTCCGGTCCGTGCGCGGGCGCGGCGGTCGCCGGGGCCGAGGCGGGCGGCCGACGGGCCGGATCGCCGGGGTCGTTCGCGGGCGCGGCCATCCGGTGGCCGGACCCCGCCGCCACCGGACGCGTCGTCTCCTCGCGGGCCGGGTCCCCGGGCCCGCGCGCCGGATCTCTCACTGGACGCGCGGCCCCGGCTCGGACGACTCCTCCGCGGAGTCCTTGTCCTGGCCGGGCATGTGGACGTCGGAGACCTTGATGTTGACCTCGGTGACCTCGAGCCCGCACATGCGCTCGATCGCCGTGATCACGTTGCGGCGTACGGCGGCGGCCAGGTCGGGAATGGCCATGCCGTACTCGACGACCACTTCGAGGTCGGCGGCGGCCTGACGCTCGCCCACCTCGACGGAGACCCCCTGGGTGATGTTCTGGTCGGCGCCGACCATGCCGCGTACCGCGCCTATGGCTCGCGCGGTGCTCGCGCCCATGTTGTGCACGCCGGGAATCTCCCTGGCCGCCAGGCCCGCGATCTTCGCTACGACGCCGCTCTCGATGGTGGTGGTTCCCTTGGGAGTGACCAGGCCACCCTGGGACCCGGGGCTGTCGGTGCGTGCCCGGGGCACAGGCATCTCTTCGCCCTTGAGCCTGTTCGCCGTGCTGGCTTCAGTCACGTCCGTTCCTTCCCCCGAGGGAAGACCTTCTTCTGGCCCCCCCGATACTGACAGAAACGGTCATACCCCTCACAATGCCACTAACCATGACATACTTATTTTTAACTCAATCATGGTCGTATCGGGAAAATAGCCTTTATAGGTATTTTTGGCTGTATATAGCCCAAAGGGCTCGGCGGTGTGCTGGAGGGACCGGTTGGGCGGGGGCGCGAACCTCCCGGAGACACGGGCGCGGTCAGCCGAGACCCCGAGCCCTACTAGCCTTGTCGTGTGCGTATAGCGAGGTTCTCCACAGGAGACGGTGTCGGGTTCGGGGTGGTCGAGGGTGGCCCAGGGGAGGAGTTCGTCTCCGCGATCTCCGGTCATCCGTTCGGGCCGATCCAGTTCACCGGTGAGCGTCACTCGCTCTCCCAGGTCAAGCTGGTCGCGCCCATGCTGCCCAGCAAGGTCGTCGCGATCGGCAAGAACTACGCCGACCACGCCCACGAGATGGGCGGCGAGGTCCCCGACGAGCCACTGGTCTTCCTCAAGCCGTCGACCTCGGTGATCGGCTCGGGTGAGGCCATCGCCTACCCGACGACCCTGTCCCGGCGGGTCGACTACGAGGGAGAGCTGGCGGTGGTGATCGGCAGGCTCTGCCGGGAGGTGCCCCGGGAACGGGCCCACGAGGTCATCTTCGGCTACACCTGCGCCAACGACGTCACGGCGCGGGATCTGCAGAAGAAGGACGTCCAGTTCACCCGGGCCAAGGGCTTCGACACGTTCTGCCCGCTCGGCCCGTGGATCCAGACCGAGCTCGACCCGAGCGACGTCGGCATCGTCACGTCCGTGAACGGCGAGGTCAAGCAGAGCTCGCGTACCTCCAAGCTCATGTACGACATCCCCGCGCTGATCGCCCACGTGAGCGCGGTCATGACCCTGATCCCCGGCGACGTCATCCTCACCGGGACGCCGGAAGGGGTCGGCCCGCTCAGCGTCGGCGACGAGGTCAGCGTCTTCATCGAAGGAATCGGCACTCTCAGCAACCGGGTGGTCTCCCGTGATTAGGGTTCGTTTCGCCCCCTCGCCGACCGGCATGTTCCATGTCGGCGGCGCCCGCTCCGCGCTGTTCAACTGGGCCCTGGCCGAGAGGGCCGGCGGCAGGTTCGTGCTCCGCATCGAGGACACCGACGCCGCCCGCAACCGGCCGGAATGGACCGAGGGCATCATCTCGGCGCTGGCCTGGATCGGGATCAACGACGGCGCCCCGGCCTTCGAGGGACCCTACTTCCAGTCCTCGTACGAGAAGCAGCACCGCGAGGCCGCGGCCAGGCTGCTGGCCGAGGGCCGGGCCTACTACTGCACGTGCACCCGCGACGAGGTCAAGGCCCGCACCGGGTCCGAGCACCAGGGCTACGACGGCTTCTGCCGCGACCGGGGCCTGTCCGAGGGCGCGGTCCGCTTCCGCACGCCCGACGAGGGCGTCACCGTGATCTCCGACCTGGTCCGCGGCACCGTCGAGTTCCCCAACAACGCGATGGAGGACTTCGTCATCGCGCGCGGCGACGGCTCCCCGCTCTTCGTGCTGGCCAACGTCGTCGACGACGTCGAGATGCGGATCAGCCACGTGGTCCGCGCCGAGGAGCACCTGTCCAACACCCCCAAGCAGCAGCTGCTCTGGGAGGCGCTCGGCGTCGCACCGCCCACCTGGGCGCATGTGCCGGTCATCGTCAACGAGAAGCGCCAGAAGCTGTCCAAGCGCCGCGACAAGGTCGCCCTGGAGTCCTACCGCGAGGAGGGCTACCTGGCCGAGGCGATGGTCAACTACCTGATGCTGCTCGGCTGGGGCCCCGGCGACGACCGGGAGATCATGCCCTGGTCGGAGATGGTGCCGCTGTTCAGGCTGGAGGACGTCAACCCCTCCCCGGCCTTCTTCGACGAGAAGAAGCTCCGCGCGTTCAACGGCGAGTACATCAGGGCGCTGCCCCTGGCGGAGTTCATCACCCGCTGCGAGCCGTGGCTGGACCCGAGCTGGGACCGCGAGACCTTCGCCAAGGTCGCCGAACTCGCCCAGACCCGCATCGCGGTCCTGTCCGAGATCACCGCGAACGTGGACTTCCTCTTCCTGGACGAGCCCGTCTTCGACCAGGCGTCGTGGGACAAGGCCATGAAGAACTCCGCCGTGGAGATCCTCACCGGCTACCTCGACCGGCTCGAGAAGGTCGAGATGGACCCCGAGTCGCTCAAGACGGCGCTGGAGGAGGTCGGCGCCTCCTACGGTCTCAAGCTCGGCAAGGCCCAGGCGCCGGTCCGGGTGGCCGTCACCGGCAGGACCGTCGGCCTGCCGCTGTTCGAGTCGATCGAGGTCCTCGGCCGGACGCGGTCGATGGACCGCGTCCGCGCCGCCCTCGCCAGACTCCAGGCCTGAGGAACGCGGACCGGACGAGGCCCGGGTGCGCGGCGGAGCCGCCGGCGCGCCGGAGGTCATCGGAGGTCATCGGAGGTCATCGTGGAGCCGGGGGGCCTGCCCCGGCCTGGGAGGGTCGCCCACCCGGGCCGGGACAGGACCGTCGATGCGGGAAGGATCAGGCCGGCAGGACCCCTAGGAGGGACGTGCCGGCTCCGTCCCCCGTCCGGCGAGCCTGTCCCAGAAGGACAGACGGTGAGCCGCGGCCCGGTCGAAGGGGGCGATACCGCCTCGCCCCGGGGCCAGCCCCTGCACGTACGGCGTGCCGCCGGTGGGGCGCACGCGCCGCCAGGCGGGCAGGCCCGGCCGGTTCGGGTCGCCGGCGGCGGCGAACCTAGACCAGTAGTCGATCATCGTGTCGCCGAGCCGCCGCTGCTCGGGGGTGAGCGGGGCGGACTCCCAGCCGACGTCGAACAGGAACGACAGCTCGGACCCGTGCGAGGCGAGCGGCCTGACCCCGTTGGGCAGCGGGAAGAGCCGGGGCGCCGTCCGGTCGGTGAACTCGTAGGAGAAGGTCGGCACATACCGGGCGAGCAGCAGGTCCGTGTCGCGCGCCGGCCAGGCCCAGTCCAGGTCGCTCATGACGGCCGCCACCGCCTGGAGGGGTGAGCCGCCGTGGGCGTCCGGCGGATACTCGGCCAGCACGTCCGGTCCCGCGGCGCCGAACTTCCCGTTGACCGCGGCCTCGTACTCCCCGGCCGTCATCGGCGGGAACAGCAGCGACGTGAACAGCGTGCCCTCGTCCCTGGTGATGCCGGTCAGCATGGGCACGCGGTGGAAGCGGCCCTCCTCGAACACCTTCGAGGGATCCTCGGGCAGCACCGCGTTACCGTACCCCGGCAACGGGAGCGGCTGCTGGGCCAGCAGGTCGGCCACCGGCCTGCCCCGCAGGCAGACGAGCGCGGTCTGGGGGTCCGCGCACCCCAGCGCGGCGGCCAGAGCCTGTCCGTGGCCGTCGTGGGCGGCCCGGGGCACCCAGAGCGGGATGTCCAGGACCGGCCGCAGCGGCGTGCCCTCGAAGTTCCCGGTCCCGCACGGGGTGCTCTGGGTGATCGCCCGGTGGAACAGACCCGCCGCGGCGGGGGAGGCGAGCTGCGCGCACACCGAGTGCGACCCCGCCGACTCGCCGAACAGGGTGACGTTGCGCGGGTCGCCGCCGAACGCCGCCGCGTTGCGCCGCACCCAGCGCAGCGCCGCCTGCTGGTCCTCGATCCCGAACGCTCCCGCGTTCTCCAGCCCGGGATACCCGAAGAACCCGAAGACGCCCAGTCGGTAGTTGACCGTCACCACCACGACATCGCCCCGCACGGCCAGCCTGCGGGCGTCGTAGTCGCTGCCGGCCCCCTTGGTGAAGCTCCCGCCGTGCAGCCACACCATGACCGGCCTGGGCCGCTTCCCGCCCGCGGGGGCGGTCACATCGAGGTAGAGGCAGTCCTCCGCCTCGCTTCCCGGTAGGCCCCAGATGTCGGCGGTCTGCGCGCACCGGTCGCCCGGCGCGGTGGCGTCGCGCACTCCCTGCCACGGGGTGACGGCCTGCGGCGACCGCCAGCGCAGCTCACCGACAGGTGGCGCGGCGTACGGGATGCCCTGGAAGGACAGGTGATCCTTACCGGCCCTGCCCCGCACCCATCCTGAGTCGGTACGTACCGTCGTCGGGTTCGCGCCGCCTGCGGTGGCCGGCGCCGTGCCCCCCGGCGGCGCGGTGCCGGCGGGTGCCGTCGCGGCCCCGGCTCCCGCGGCCCCCGGTACCAGCAGCAGGGCGCAGGCCAGGCCGGATACGAGCGCGGCGCCCGTCATGTTCCATTTCCTTGGTCGTTTCACGATGTCCAGTGTGCGTACCGCCCGTGCGAAGCGCATTGAGGGCACGTACCCGTGGGGGGTGCGGTTTCCCGCACCCCCAGCGGGAGGAAGGGCTAAACCAGCAGGCCGCGGCGCTTCAGCAGGGGCTCGATACGCGGGTCGCGGCCGCGGAAGTCGCGGAAGGCGTCCATCACGTCCCGCGAGCCGCCGACCGACAGCAGGGTGGAGCGGAAGTGGTCGCCGTTGCCGCGGGTCAGGCCGCCGTTCTCGGTGAACCAGTCGACGCTCTCGGCGTCCAGCACCTCGCTCCAGATGTAGGAGTAGTAGCCGGCGCTGTAGCCGCCCACCCCGCTGACGAAGATGTGCGCGAAGTAGTTGGTCCGATAGCGGGTGCGGACCAGGTCGTAGGCGATCCCGGCGCGTTCCAGGGCCGCGTTCTCGAACGCCTCGGCGTCCTCGACGGTCTCGCCCGCGGCCAGCTTGTGCCAGGCCCAGTCCAGCAGCGCCGCCGCGAGATACTCGACGGTGGCGAAGCCCTGGTTGAACTTCTCCGCGGCCCTCATCTTCTCCAGGAGCTCCACGGGCACCGGCTCACCGGTCTCGTGGTGCCTGGCGAAGTTGGCGAGGACCGAGGGCCAGGTGGCCCACATCTCGTTGACCTGCGAGGGGTACTCCACGAAGTCGCGCGGCACGTCGGTGCCGGAGACCCGGGGGAAGCGCACGTCGGAGAAGAGACCGTGCAGGGCGTGGCCGAACTCGTGGAAGGCGGTGTTGACCTCCTCGAACGTCAGGAGCGTCGGCCCCTCGGAGGGCTTGGTGATGTTGAGGTTGTTCATCACCACGGGCAGCTCGCCGAACAGGTGCGACTGGGTGACCAGGTTGTTCATCCAGGCGCCGCCGCGCTTGGTCGGCCGGGCGTACGGGTCGAACACGAACAGGCCGAGCGGCGAGCCGTCCGCGTCGGACACCTCGAAGACCCGGACGTCCGGGTGGTACCCGGCCAGGTCGTCCCGGTCGGCGAAGGTGATCCCGTACAGCTCGCCGGCGGCGTGGAAGACACCGTCCCGCAGCACCCGGTCCAGCTCGAAGTAGGGGCGAAGGTCGGCGGCGTCGAAGTCGTAGCGGGCCTTGCGCACCCGCTCGGCGTAGAAGGACCAGTCCCACGGCTCCAGGGGGAAGCCGGCCTGCTCGCTCAGCGCCTCGGCCTCCCGGCGGGCGTTGGCCACCGCGGGGCCCACCAGCTTGCCGAGCATCTCCTCGACGGCGTCGGTGGTCTTGGCGGTCTGGTCGGCGACGGAGTAGGCGGCGTGGTCGGGAAAGCCGAGCAGGGCCGCCCGCTCGGCGCGGAGCGCCGCCATCCTGGCCGCCAGCTCGAAGTTCTCCGGCGCCCGGCCGACGGACAGTTCGTACAGCCTCCTGCGGGTCTCCCGGTCGGTCAGCTCGGCCAGCGCGGGCTGGTTGGTGTAGTTGAACAGCGGCAGGACGTACCTGCCGTCCTTCTCGATCGCCTTGATCGTGCTCTCGGCGAGCCCGTCCAGCAGCTTGACGTCCTCGACGACCAGCGCGGAGGCCGTGGAGGCCGTGAGCAGGTTCTGGGAGAAGGTCGTGGCGAGCCTGGTCAGTTCCTCGTTGAGCGCCCTGAGGCGATCCTGGTCGTCCTCGGACAGGTCCGCGCCGGCCCTGACGAAGTCGACGCGGTACTTCTGCAGCAGCCACGCCTCCTCGGGGTCGTCGGTGGCCACCTGTCTGATCCGGGCGTACAGGGCGCGGTCCAGGCGGATGGAGTCGGCGTGCTGGGTCAGCCGGGGGGAGACCCGGGTCTCGATCTCCCGGATGCCGTCGGTCGTGTCGGAGGCGGAGACGCTGCTGAAGACGGTCACGGTCCGCTTGAGAATCCGGCCCGAGCGCTCCAGGGCCTCGATCGTGTTGCCGAACGTCGCGGGCTCCGGGTTGTCGGCGATCTCCCGCACCTCGCGCAGCTGGTCGGCCATGCCACGTTCGAAGGCGGGAAGGTAGTGCTCCTCCCTGATCAGGGCGAACGGCGGCAGCCCGTACGGCAGCGTGCTGGGTTCGAAGAACGGGTTCTCGGCCAAGGCTGGGACTCCTCTCGGGTGGACGGATCTCTCAGCAGGGTTACACAACCGACCTTCGTTGCGGCAGCCCGGTGATACCGCGATTCGGCCGCCGGCAATCGTTTTGGTCTTGACCCCCAACCTGGGCTATTCTTTCGGAGGCGCCAGCGAGTCCCGCAAGGGAGTCCAGCGCGGTGGGGTATGGTGTAATTGGCAACACGGCTGATTCTGGTTCAGTTGTTCTAGGTTCGAGTCCTGGTACCCCAGCTGCATCTTCTCAGGAAGATGCCGCAGATTCGGCTCCCTCCGAATCTGATGACAGTGTGTAGGGTCCCGTCGTCTAGTGGCCCAGGACGCCGCCCTCTCAAGGCGGTAGCGCCGGTTCGAATCCGGTCGGGACTACCACTGTCTCTCGCAAGGCTCCGTCGTCTAGTGGCCTAGGACGCCGCCCTCTCAAGGCGGTAGCGCCGGTTCGAATCCGGTCGGGGCTACAGGTGCGAAACCCCCGGGAGCAACGGTTCCCGGGGGTTCTTGTCGTTTCAGGGGCACGTGAAGCCCGCCTGACATGTGAATCTCTCAGATCGCCTTCCCGCCCCGGGGGTCGGGTACGCCGGACGCATGCCTGGTCGAGACCGTACGCTCCCGCCACGGTGGAACCGGAAAGGGACGGGGCGCCGCCCCGTCCCTTTCCGGTTCCGTTCCTAGTTCTGCCCCGAGCGGGCCTTGAACAGGGCGCGCTTGGCGGCCTTGCCCACCTGCTTGTCCGGATGCGCCTTGCCGATCGCCTCCAGCAGCTCCTCCAGGTGCGGGTGCGGCACCTTCCAGATCACTTCGAGCAGGCTGACCAGGTTCGGCACGTTGCCGATGTCGTCCAGGCTGCTGACGAACTCGGGACGGCCCAGGCCGGCGGAGATGGTCAGCATGTCGAGGATCAGCCAGTGGGTGTCGGCCTGGGTGGGCGTGGGGGCGTCCTCGACGCCCAGCTGGGCCAGGTGGGTGGCCGCGTACGGGCGCAGGGACGGCTCGTCGAGGGCCTCCCGCCAGGCGGGGACGGCCACCTCGCCGAGCGAGCCGACCATGCTGGCCGCCTGGACCCGGATCAGCGCGTTCGCGTCGTCCTCGGCCGCGGCCTCCAGCAGGTCCCTGGCGGCCTGCTCGGGGGCGCGCAGCTCCATCCAGGCCTCGAACTCGGCGTCCGCCTCCTCCTCGGGCAGCTCGGAGCCGAAGGAGAGCAGGTCCAGGGCCGTCATCGCGTCGATGGCGGGCCGGGCGTCCAGCTCGATGTCGGCCTCGTCCACGAGGTGGACCACGCCCTCCATGCCGAGCGGGGTCAGGCGCACCTGGTCGTGCTCGACCTCGACCATGCCGTACCCGGCCAGCCAGTCGAGCACCGGGTTGAGCGGGTCGCCGTACTGCGCGGTGGCGGCGGCCCAGGCCTCCGCGCCCAGGTCGTCGTACTCGGCGGCGGCCTCGGCCAGCTCGGTGCGGAGCTCGGCCAGCGGCTTGGAGCCGGTCGCCAGCAGCACCCGGACCAGCAGCGCCCTGGTCAGCCCGGACAGGGCGATCGTGGCCTCCTCGTCCGCCAGCTCCGGGTCGCCGTAGTCGATGGAGTGCAGACCGGCCATCCACGCGTCCAGGGCGTCGTCGTCCTCCTCGAAGGGCCACTCCGCGGTGTCGGCGTCGATGCTGACCGTGTCCTCCCCCTCGGGTTGGAGGAAGTCGAGGTCGATCGCGAGGTTCCAGATGTTCCAGAGCGCGGGGACGGAGTCGGCCAGCGACTTGTCGCCCTTCTCGGGAACCGGGATGCCGAGGACGGCCAGGGCCTCGGTGATCTCGGTGTCGTCGAGCAGGCTCGTCTCGCCCACCCGGCGCTCCGAGCCGACCCAGATCGCGAGGTCGCGGGCCTTGGAGATCAGGGGTGTCCTGCGGGTGGCCTCGGCCAGCTCGGAGTCCGGGCGGAGCCTGATCGTCGGCAGCTCGGAGAGCTCGTCGGCGAACGGTTCGAAGTCGCCGAGCCCCTCGGACTCCTCCTCGTCGTACTCGTCGTCCTCGTCCTCCTCGACGACGAGATCCTCCATGGCGTCGACGAAGTCGTCCTCGAGACGGTCGAGCTCGGCGAGCAGGTCCCCCAGCGGCGCGGAGCCCTTGGCCAGGCGGTCGGACTCCGACAGGAAGGTCAGATAGGCGCGGACCGCGGGCACCATGCCGTCGGCGGCGGCGTCCGGGTCCTCGACGACCTGGGGCATCCGATCGAGGAGAACCGTGCGCAGGTCGGACTGCCTCCACCTGCCGACGTCGTCGGAGGCGATCAGCCGGTGCCACAGCGCGACAGAGCCGACCAGGTTGGAATCGCTGCCGGGCGCGTTCTCACGCGCCCACAGGATGAAGTTCTGGAGCAGGGGACGCAGTTCAGCCGCGGCTGCCTCGATGCGATCTGTCACCTGCCCAGCCTAGGGGGCCGCAGGGGTGCTCGCCTCCTCATATCGCCCACAGATCGCTCGGTGTCAGCCGCCGCGGAGGTCAGTTGGCGCGGCGCATCGACTCGGTGATCCGCTCGGCGGCGGTGACCACGGGGGCGGCGTGCAGCCTGCCGGGGGTGCGGGTCAGGCGCTCGATCGGGCCGGAGACCGACACCGCGGCGACCACCTTGCCGCCCGCGCCCCTGATCGGCGCCGAGACGCTGGCCACGCCCTGCTCGCGCTCGCCGACGCTGTGCGCCCAGCCCCTGCGCCGCACGCTCGCGAGCGTGGCCGCGGTGAACTTGGCCCCGCGCAGGCCCCGGTGCAGGCGGTCGGGCTCCTCCCAGGCGAGCAGGATCTGCGCCGCGGACCCCGCGAGCATCGGCAGGGCCGAGCCGACCGGTACGGTGTCGCGCAGCCCGCTGGCACGCTCGGCGGCGGCCACGCAGACCCGCTCGTCACCCTGCCGCCGGTAGAGTTGCGCGCTCTCCCCGGTCAGGTCCCTCAGCTGGGTGAGAACCGGTGAGGCGACGGCCAGCAGCCTGTCCTCGCCGGCGGCGGTGGACAGCTCGGACAGGCGGGGGCCCAGGACGAAACGACCCTGGGTGTCGCGGGAGACGATGCGGTGGTGCTCCAGGGCGACGGCCAGCCGGTGGGCGGTGGGACGGGCCAGGCCGGTGGCGTGGACGAGCTGTGCGAGGGACGCCGGGCCGGCTTCAAGGGCGTTGAGCACGAGGACGGCCTTGTCCAGTACGCCGACTCCGCTAGAGTTGTCCATACACCGATACTGCCGTCTCGACATATGAGAAAGCAAGTGGGTGCGGGATAGCCGATCGCAAGGAGGCGACATGGGCCGCACGCTCGCGGAGAAGGTCTGGGAGCAGCACGTCGTGCGACGTGCGGAGGGAGAACCCGACCTGCTCTACATCGACCTTCACCTCATTCACGAGGTCACGAGCCCGCAGGCGTTCGACGGCCTGCGCATGGCGGGTCGCCCCGTCAGGCGGCCCGACCTCACCATCGCCACCGAGGACCACAACGTCCCGACCGTACGCGGTCCGATCAACGACCTGGTGTCGCGGACGCAGGTGGAGACGCTGCGCAAGAACTGCGCGGAGTTCGGCGTCCGGCTGCACCCGATGGGCGACGCGGGGCAGGGCGTGGTCCACATCATCGGCCCGCAGTTCGGCCTGACCCAGCCCGGCATGACGATCGTGTGTGGTGATTCTCACACCTCCACCCACGGTGCCTTCGGCGGCATCGCGTTCGGCATCGGCACCTCCGAGGTGGAGCACGTGCTGGCCACCCAGACACTGCCCGCCTACCGGCCGAAGACCATGGCCATCGAGGTCTCCGGCGAGCTGCCCCCCGGCGTCACCGCCAAGGACCTGATCCTGGCGATCATCTCCAAGATCGGCACCGGCGGCGGTCAGGGCCACATCGTCGAGTACCGGGGCGAGGCCATCCGCAAGCTCTCCATGGAGGGCCGGATGACGGTCTGCAACATGTCCATCGAGGCGGGCGCCCGCGCGGGCATGATCGCCCCGGACGAGACCACCTTCGAATATCTCAAGGGCCGTCCGCACGCGCCGTCCGGCGCCGACTGGGACGCCGCGGTCGAGTACTGGAGGTCGCTGGTCAGCGACGAGGACGCGGTCTTCGACACCGTCGTGGAGATCGACGCCGCGACGCTGACCCCGTTCGTCACCTGGGGCACCAACCCGGGCCAGGGCGCCCCGCTGGGCACGTCCGTGCCCCGTCCCGAGGACACCGAGGACCCGGCCGCCGCCGCGCGTGCCCTGGAGTACATGGGCCTGACCGCGGGCACCCCGCTCCGCGAGGTCAAGGTCGACACGGTCTTCGTGGGCTCCTGCACCAACGGCAGGCTGGAGGACCTGCGCGCCGCGGCCGAGGTGCTGCGCGGGCGCCAGGTCGTGACGCGCACGCTGATCGTGCCCGGTTCGATGCTGGTCAAGCTCCAGGCCGAACAGGAGGGGCTGCACGAGGTCTTCAAGGCCGCGGGCGCCGAATGGCGCGAGGCGGGCTGTTCCATGTGCCTGGGGATGAACCCCGACACCCTCGCCCCCGGCGAGCGCAGCGCCTCGACCTCCAACCGCAACTTCGAGGGGCGGCAGGGCAAGGGTGGCCGTACCCACCTCGTGTCCCCGCAGGTCGCCGCCGCGACCGCCGTCACCGGCAAACTCACCGCGCCCGCCGACCTGTAAGGAGCCCTCGCGATGGAAGCGTTCACCACCCACACCGGCCGGGCCGTGCCGCTGCGCCGCAGCAACGTGGACACCGACCAGATCATCCCCGCCGTCTGGCTCAAGCAGGTCAGCAGGACCGGGTTCGAGAACGGCCTGTTCTCCGTCTGGCGCGAGGACCCCGGCTTCGTCCTGAACAACCCCGTTCACGAGGGCGCCACGATCCTGCTGGCCGGCCCCGACTTCGGCACCGGATCCTCCCGGGAGCACGCGGTCTGGGCCCTGCAGCAGTACGGCTTCCGCGTCGTGATCGCGGCTCGTTTCGGAGACATCTTCCGTAATAATTCCACCAAGATGGGCCTGCTCCCGGTCGTCCTGCCGGGCGAGATCGTCGAGGCGCTGCAGGCCGCGGTCGAGGCGGACCCGACCCTTGAGATAACCGTTGACCTGGCAGGACGCCAGGTCCGCTGGGGCGCGGAGGCCGCCGCCTTCGAGATCGACGACTACACGCGCTGGCGGCTGATGGAGGGCCTGGACGACATCGGGCTGACCCTGCGCAACGCCGACGCCATCGGGACATACGAGAATGGTCGGCAGCCATGGCTGCCGACGACCGTCTGACGAGTTCAGAAGACGAGCTGGCGTGGCGGCTGCGCGAGGCGCACCGCCGCGTCCGGTCCCTGCCTGTCTCCGTCGAGGAGAGAAAACGTCTCACCAGGCGCCTGCTGGCCATCTGCGATATGGCCAAGCGCGACCTCGATCACGCCACAGGGCGTCTTGATTTGTTCCTTCTCAGTATTGATGTCGTGGTTTCAGATACGCCGAGCACTGGAAACATTGCGGAAGGTGATTGAGTCATACGGCTCCGTCCCCTAATTTCAAGCGAGCAGGGGGTTTCTCATCGTGATCGTTGATGAGAGATCTGTGATGAGACCCCTCGCCGTGACAAATCGGGTGAGACGGGTTTTCTGCCCCGTGACCCACTCCCGGACATCGGTAAGCAGGGGGAGCAACCTTATGAACAAAAAGGAACTCGTCGACGCCATCGCGGATCGGGTGGGCGACAAGAAGACGGCCACCGAAGCCGTGAACGCGGTGCTCGACACGATCCAGACCACCGTCGCGAGTGGTGACAAGGTCTCGATCACGGGGTTCGGTGCCTTTGAGATGGTGCACAAGCCGGCCCGCACCGCCCGCAACCCCTCGACGGGTGCCGAGATCCACGTCGCCGAGAGTTGGGGGCCGAAATTCCGGCCCGGTTCCGACTTCAAGGAACTCGTCAACAACGGCGGCAAGAAGGCATCGAAGAAGAAATAGGTCTCGGCGTAGGCGCCCGGACTCCCGAAGCGGGAGCCCGGGCGTCCGGCTTTCCGACCGGCGCCGCCGGATCGGGATGCCCGGGGCCGGAGCCGTCTAAAAGTGTTCGGCCACGTGCGACGGACTCGTCGGCGGGGCGCAGCGGAGATGATTGCGGCTCGGACCGCCGGGGAAGCCGGTTCCCCGGCCGCCTCACCGGCCGGGTACGGGGAAGGTCGAGAGGGTGATGTAGGAGACGTCGTCGCCGTTCATGACGATGTTGACCCGCTGACCCGCCCTGAGCAGCCGGAGCGGCCCCGCGTCGAAGGCCGCCGCGCCGAACGGGATCTCGGTCCCGTCGTCCAGGAAGACCGACCCCGACCGGGTCGCCTCCTCGAAGCTCCGCACCGTCGCCTGCACACGCCCAGGGTAGCCCCCGGACGGGAATCCCGCCCCAACCGGGGCTATCGGTCCCTGTCGCGTTCCCCCGGCCGCGAAGGGCCGCCGGACACCGAGATCCTTTCCGCCATGGCCAGCGTGCGGGGGCCGACGCCCAGGACCAGCGCCTGGCGGAGGTCGTCCGGGGTGTCCACGTCATGGCGGACCGACTCCACGCCCGCCACACAGAGCTCCTTGGCGCCGCGCCGCAGGTGCCGGTCCCGCGACTCGCCGCCGAACCCCGGCGTGAACGGCGTGCCTGGCCGTACGCCGTAGAAGGTCGTGCCGATCTCGGAGGCGTCCGGCAGGAACATCTGGTCGAACTCCGCGGCGGCGGTCAGCACGCGGGCCAGCTCCGCGGGGCGGAGGGCGGGGAGGTCGGCCTGGAGGGCGCCGACGGCGTCGCCGGGTGCCAGCCGGGCCGCCTCCAGGGCACCGTGCCGCAGGGCGGCGTTCAGCCCCGCCTCCGGGTCGCCGACCACGTGCGCGCCGACCCCGCCGAGCGCCTCGGCGGCCACGGGGTCACCCGTCACCACGACCACCCGCGTGACGAGCGCGCACCTCAGCGCCGCCTCGACGGTGTCGCAGGCGATCGCCACGGCCAGCGCGGCCCGGTGCGGGCCCGCCGCCGCAGACAGGCGGGTCTTGGCGGCGACCAGCGTCTTGACCGGGACGACAAGGGTCCAGGCGGAACTTTCCTGAGCAGGCATAGCGTTAAGCATCCCGTCTCGACATCTCGGGGAGCCAACCGGGAGACTTGGTGCGCAAACCGCTCATACGGAGGAGCCCATGAGACGCCCCGGCTGGCCCTCGCGATTCTGGGTCGCCTTCGCCGTCGCGATCGTCAAGCCGATCTCGTGGCTCCTGGTCAAGAAGGACTGGCGTCGTAGCGACCGGTTGCCCAGGACGGGCGGAATCATCGTGGCGACCAACCACCTGTCGTGGCTGGATCCGATCCTCATCTCGCACTTCCTCTACAACAACGGTCGCTGGCCGGTGATCCTGGCCAAGTCGGGTCTCTTCTCGGTGCCGCTGCTCGGCCCCCTGCTGAGGGCGCTCCAGGTCATTCCCGTCTACCGGGGGAGCTCCGACGCGGGACGCTCGCTGGAGGAGTCGCGGCGCCGGTTCGCCGCGGGGGCGTGCGTGATGTTCTATCCGGAGGGTACCTGCACCCGCGACCCGGACTTCTGGCCGATGGAGGGCAAGACCGGCGCGGCCAGGCTGGCGCTGGAGACCGGCGCGCCGGTGATCCCCGTCGCGCACTGGGGCGCCCAGGAGATCCTGCCGTACGGTGCCAAAAGGCCCAGCCTGCTGCCGCGCAAGACCTTCCGCGTGCTGACCGGGCCACCGGTCGACCTGTCGAAGTACCGGGGACAGCCGCTCCAGGCCGACCTGCTGCGCGCCGCGACGACCGAGATCATGTCGGCGATCACGGCCCAGCTGGCCGAACTCCGCGGGGAGAAGGCGCCCAAGGCGCCGTTCAAGCGACCTTCCGACAACTGACTTCGGCGTACGGTGTTGACATCCTCCCCTCCCCGAAGGGAGGGGGTTCCCACGGTCGCCCGTGAGAGTTCCTGAATCACCGCCGGTCGCCCGCCAGGAGAAATCCCTTGAGGTCCTACACCAGCTCCACAGGCGTTTCACCTCTCCGCCAGCCCGGCGGTGAGGACCCAGCCGGTCACACTCGTAGTGGCCCGGCTGTCGCCACCGCCGGACACGGTACCGAACCGTACGGCGTCGCGCCGTGTCCTCTCCCCCGCCCGGAGGCGGAGGTTTCCACGCCCAAGGAGAACCGATGACCAAGGCGGCTGTATTCGGCACGGGATCGTGGGGGACGACCTTCAGCATGATCCTCGCGGGGGCGGGCACCCGGACGGTCCTGTGGGGCCGCAGCGCGGAGGTCGTCGAGGCGATCGACCGGCGGCACGAGAACCCCGTCTACCTGCCGGGCGCGGCGCTGCCCGAGACGCTGCGCGCCACGACCGACCCGGCCGAGGCTCTCGACGGCGCCGACTTCGTGGTGCTCGCGGTGCCCTCCCAGACCCTGAGGGAGAACCTGACCCGCTGGAAGCCGCACCTGCCGCCGGAGGCGGTGCTGGTCAGCCTGATGAAGGGCATCGAACTGGGCACCACCAAGCGGATGAGCGAGGTGATCTGCGAGGTCGCCGGGGTGCCCCAGGAGCGGGTCGCGGTGGTGTCGGGGCCCAACCTGGCCGGAGAGATCGTCCGGGGCCAGCCCGCCGCCACCGTGGTCGCCTGCACCGACGAGCGGGCGATGGAGCGCCTTCAGGAGGCCTGCTACCTGCCGCCCTGGTTCCGCCCCTACACCAACCCCGACGTCGTGGGGGTCGAGCTCGGCGGGGCCGTCAAGAACGTGATCGCCCTCGCGGTCGGCATCTCGGCGGGGATGGGGCTGGGCGACAACGTCGGGGCGATGCTGATGACGCGCGGGCTGGCCGAGATCTCCAGGCTGGGCACGGTGCTCGGCGCGGACCCGCACACCTTCGCGGGGCTGGCGGGCATGGGCGATCTGGTGGCGACCTGTACCTCCCCATTGTCGCGGAACCGTACTTTCGGGGAGAATCTGGGGCGGGGTATGACCTTGGCCGAGGTCATCGCCGCCACGAAACAGACCGCCGAGGGGGTCAAATCCTGCGAGTCGGTGCTCGAACTGGCCAGAAAGCACGACGTGGAGATGCCGATCACCGAAGTGGTGGTGGCCGTCGTCCATGACGCAATGCCTCCCAGCGAGGCCGCGGTGCTCCTGATGTCGCGGACTCCCAAGCCGGAACGGTACGGCCTGTGAAGACACGGTGTGGCCCATGAACAGACGGATGCGCAGGCGCAGGGGGGAGAACACCCGGTCGGTGCACCTGCCGGCTCCCGAGCCGCCCCCGCAGAGACCCCTCGGTCTTCCCGTGTGGCGCAGTTCCGCCTGGGGCTTCGGCGACTCCGCCGAGTACGCCGAGGTGTTGGACGAGAAGGGTTCCGGCCATGTCCACGGCCGGATCGACAACCCCACCACCGCCGCGTTCGCCTCGGCGGTGGCCTCCCTGGAGGGGGCCGCGGCGCCCGAGGACGTGGCCGGGCAGGCGTTCGCCTCGGGGATGGCCGCCGTCAACGCCGTCCTGATGACGTTCCTGCGCGCGGGCGCGCACCTGGTGGCGCCCACCCCGCTGTACGGCGGGACCCACTCGCTGATCACCAATGTGCTGTCCAGGTTCGGGGTCAGCGCGGACTTCGTCGGCTACGGCGACCTGACCGGGGTGCAGGCGGCGATCAGGCCCAACACGAAGATCATCTATGCGGAGACGCTCTCCAACCCGACCATGGCGGTCTCCGACATCCGCGGCCTCTACCGGATCGCCCGCGCCGCGGGGGCGCTGCTGGTGGTCGACTCCACCTTCGCCACCCCGATCGTGTGCCGTCCCCTGGAACACGGCGCCGATCTGGTGATCCACTCCGCGACCACGTACCTCGGCGGTCATGACGACTGCGCCGGGGGCGTCGCGGTGGGCCGTCCCGACCTGATCGCCCAGCTGCGCGAGGTCAGGATCGACACCGGGGGCACGCTCTCCCCCGACGACGCCTTCCTGCTCCGCCGGGGGCTCGCGACCCTGCCGCTGCGGGTCCGCCGGATGTGCTCCACCGCGATGGTCTTCGCCGCGGCCGTGGCCAAGCACCCCGCCGTGC
This sequence comes from Streptosporangium sp. NPDC049644, assembly GCF_040675205.1. Lineage (NCBI taxonomy): Bacteria > Bacillati > Actinomycetota > Actinomycetes > Streptosporangiales > Streptosporangiaceae > Streptosporangium > Streptosporangium sp. NPDC049644. The sequence goes on from NZ_JBFAOJ010000011.1 coordinate 29,981, forward strand.
GCCGGGTCGACTACCCGGGGTTGCCGGGACACCCCGGACACCAGCTCGCCAGGCACCTGTTCGACTCGGGACCCGAGGGCACCAGGTACGGCGCCTGCGTGACGATCACTCCGCGCGGTGGCTACGACGCCGGCGTGGCCCTGGCCGACGCCCTCAGGCTCGCCTCGATCGCCCCCTCAGCCGGAGGAATCCATACCAAGGCCGCGCACGTGGCCTCGACCACCCACCGGCGGCTCGGCGGGGTGGCGGGGATCGACGAGGCGGCCGTCCGGTTCTCCATCGGGCTCGAGGACGCGGAAGATCTCATCATGGACGTGACCAAGGCACTCGACTCACTACCCGCATCGAGTAGATAGGCGCGTCTAACAGCCGGATTGCCCCCTAACAGGGGGTAGATTCGAGCATCATGAGTGAGCAGCACGAACCTCTACCGAGGGTCGCCGTCGTCTTCGGCGGTCGCAATTCCGAGCACGCCGTCTCCATTCTCGGAGCGGGAAGCGTGTTGGAGGCCATCGACAGGTCCAAGTACGAGGTGGTCCCGATCGGGATCGCCCAGGACGGCCGGTGGGTGCTCGCCTCCGGGGAGCAGCGATACGGGATCGAGAGCGGCGAGTTGCCCGCCGTCGACGCGGCGAGCGCGACGCTGGCGCTGACATCCGGTGATGGCTCGCTGGTGGCGTACGACCCCGGCAGCATTCCCGTCGAGCTCGGCCACGTCGACGTCGTCTTTCCGGTGATGCACGGCCCCTTCGCGGAGGACGGCACCATCCAGGGGCTGCTGGAGATGGCCGGGGTCCGCTATGTCGGCTCCGGGGTGCTGGCCAGCTCCGTCGGCATGGACAAGGCGTACATGAAGATGGTCCTCGCCGCCTCGGGCCTGCCCGTCGGGCCGTATGTCGCGATCCGCGACCGCGACTGGCGGACCGACCGCGGCCGGGTGCTCAAGGAGGTCCAGGAACTCGGCTGGCCGGTCTTCGTCAAGCCCGCCCGCGCCGGGTCCAGCCAGGGCATCTCCAAGGCCGCCGACCTGGAGGAGCTTGAGCGGGCCATCGAGTTCGCCCGCGAGCACGATCCCAAGGTGCTGGTCGAGGCCGCGATCACCGGCCGCGAGATCGAGTGCGCCGTGCTGGAGTCGCCGGGCGACGAGGCGCCCCGGGCCAGCATGCCCGGTGAGGTGCTGGTTCACGGAGACCACGAGTTCTTCGACTTCGAGGCCAAGTACCTCGGGGACGACATGTCCCTGTCGGTGCCCGCGGACATCCCCGAGGAGACGGCCGAGCAGCTGCGGGCGATGGCCGTGCGCGCCTTCGAGGCGCTGGGCTGCGAGGGCCTGTCGCGGGTCGACTTCTTCTACACCACCGACGGGCGACTGATCGTCAACGAGATCAACACCATGCCCGGCTTCACCGCGATGTCGGTCGCACCGCAGCTCTGGGCCGCCACCGGGGTGCCCTACGCGGAGCTGGTCGACCGGCTGATCCAGCTCGCGCTGCGCCGCTCACCCGGTCTGCGGTAGCGCTTCCTTGATCGGTGCCGCGAGATCGACCAGCACGCTCTGCGGGGTGTGCTCCCGCGCGACCGTCACCTCGACGTAGGCCGCCCTGCCGACCGACGTGAACAGCGTCGGTCGGGCCGGGTCGGCGTACCACGCCACTTCGTTGATCTCGGGCACCTGGTCGGTGGGCGACATCGTCACCGGCCGCGGCACCCCGCAGCGCAGCGCGATGCGCCCCTCACCCCACACGGCGACGTAGGGGGAGGCGGGGGTGGACTCGACCCGGTCCGCGCCGTCGAGTCTCCGCGGGAGCCGCTCGGCGAGCGCCTGGCACGCGGCGGCGGCGGGCCCCTCGGGGGCGGGCGGCTCGACCCGGACGGCGCCGCCGCATCCCGCCAGGATCAGCAGGGCGCAGGCACACCCCGCCAGGCGGATGGACCGCAGTGGCATGTCACGTTCCCGACGGTCAGATACGGACTCAGATATGGACGATGGGACACGTCAGTGTACGCGTGATCCCCTCCACACCCTGAATCTGCGCCACCACGAGCTTTCCCAGCTCATCGACGTTGCGGGCCTCCGCCCGCACTATCACGTCGTAGGGTCCGGTGACGTCCTCGGCCTGGGTGACACCAGGAATGCCGGAGATCTCCGAAGCCACGTTCGCGGCCTTGCCGACCTCGGTCTGAATAAGGATGTAGGCCTGCACCACAACGACCTCCGGGGCGATTGGATCAGTGCCGAAGGGCCACCGTACCCTGTGATGAACGGGAGGTGTGTCATCACAGTCGGAGATCTCGGCGAATTCGGAGTTGTTGCACGTATTGCCGGACGCTTGCCGCAGGGAGGGACCGTATTGCTCGGTCCCGGGGACGACGCCGCGGTGGTGAGCGCTCCCGACGGGCGGGTCGTCGTGACGACTGACCTGTTACTCGAGGGTAGGCACTTCCGCCGTGATTGGTCCAGTGGCTACGACATCGGGCGCAAGGCCGCGGCGCAGAATCTCTCGGACGTCGTGGCGATGGGAGCGGACCCCACCGGCCTCGTGGTCGGCCTCGGGCTGCCCGCCGACGCCGCCACCGGCTGGCTGGACGACCTCACGGACGGCTTTCGCGACGAGTGTCACCTGGTCGGCGCGAGCGTGGTGGGCGGCGACATCACCCGCTGCGACCTCGTCGTGATCGCCGTCACCGCCCTCGGCGACCTCGGCGGCCGGGCGCCGGTCACCAGGTCCGGGGCCAGGCCCGGTGACGTGGTCGCGGTCGCGGGCCGCCTCGGGTACGCCGCCGCGGGCCTCGCGCTGCTCCGTGCGGGCCTGGCCGGGCCGGTGGAGCTGATCGACGCCCACCGCCGCCCGTGCCCTCCCTACCCGCGCGGCCCCGAGGCCGCCGCACTGGGGGCCACCGCCATGCTCGACGTGAGCGACGGCCTGCTCCAGGATCTCGGCCACGTGGCGGCCGCGGCCGGAACCGCGCTCGTGCTCGACCCGGAGGCGTTCGACGTCCCGCCGGTGATGCGGGAGGCCGCCCGGCTGCTCGGCACGGACCCGCTGGAGTGGGTGCTCTCCGGCGGCGACGACCACGCCCTCGCCGCGACCTTCCCGGACCGGGTACGGCTCCCGGAGGGCTGGAGTGTGGTGGGCCATGTCATCGAGGGTGAGGGAGTGCAGGTCAAAGGCATCTTGCTGGACCGTGGCGGCTGGGATCACTTCCGGGAGTGACCTTTGCCACTCGTTGTTACATCTGCGAAAATTGCCACAAACGGTTATTGAACTGGTATGAAGTTGGGCGGTCGAGATTCCCTCCGAGAAAGGGGCGATATGGGCCGCCATGGTGGAAACGGGGAAGCGGCTTCCCCGGACCGGGGGAAACGCGGGCCGGAGCCCGATCCGGCACCCGGTCACCGGGACGAGCCGATCGGGCGCCGGCTCCGTCCCGAGGAGTCGATGGTCACCGAGCCCCAGACGGGTTTCCTGGGTTCGGGATGGACGTCGGAGTCCGAGCCGTCCGTCACATGGCCGGAGGACGAGGAGAGGCCCGGCGGACGGACCAGGACGACCTTGCTGATCGTCGCCGCGGTGGCGGTGGTGCTCGGCGGGACCGTCTTCGGGATCCGGGCGCTGACCGGCTCCGAGAGCTCCGCCGCCGACTGCCCGCCCGCCGGTTGCGCCACGGCGGTGTCGAACCAGCCGGAACCACTGCCCGACCCCGTCGGTGAGACCGAGCCCACCGAGGACCCCGTACCGGCCGACGAGCCCGAGGAGGCGGGCGACGAGACGACGGAGGCCACGCCCGTCCCGACTCCCGCCTCCACCCGCGGGGAAGGCGGGGGCACCTCCACCCCCAGGCCCACCGCGACGAGGAAGGCCACCCGCGCGCCCCTCGCCTCCGACGAGCCGTCGCCCACCGGCGAACCGGAGCCCACGCCCACCTCCGAGCCCCTCATCGTCGGCAACCACCGAACGCCCGCTCCCGAGCAGTCCCCGAGCACCACGGCGCCCGTCCCGGTGCCCACCGACACCTTCGAGGCGCCCGCGCCCGCCGCGGGAGGCGCCATGATCATGGTGGGCGCCGCCCTCGTGAAGAGCAGGGCACAGTCGTACACGGTCAGGCTCGTGGTCGCCGCGGACGAGAGCGTCGAGAAGCTGAGGGTGAGCGTGCCGGTCAACGGGACGGTCTCCTCGGTGCACGGAGCCGACTGGGAGCAACTCGACGACAGCCTGGTGATCGACTCGCCGGAGGGGCTGGAGGCGGGCGAGGAACTCGTCGTCGTCTTCACCGCGAGCGGTGACGCGGGGATTCCGGAGACCTGTCGGAGCGACCGGGGAGAGTGCGCCGTCGTCTGACCCGGCGTCCCGGACCAAGCCGGTGCCGTCGGATCCGGCCCGGAACTCCGGCCGGTGGTCCAGCCGCCGGCCCGGCCGGGCCTCGGCCGCCCGAGCCGGTGCCGCCGCGGCTCTTCCACGCGGCCAAGGCGTGGCGGGAAGTGGACGGGGGGTGCTCAGCCGGTTTCAGCTGGTTCGCGCGAGGCTGGTTGGATGGGGGCATGACCGTTCTGGCTCCCCCTCGCGTGCTGACCGTCGCCGGCTCCGACTCCGGAGGTGGCGCGGGCATCCAGGCCGACCTGAAGACCATGCTGGCCCTCGGTGTCCACGGCATGAGCGTGATCGCCGCGGTGACCGCACAGAACTCGTTGGGCGTGCAGGGCTACTGGGAGCTTCCCCCGGAGGCGGTCCGCGCCCAGCTCGACTCGGTGCTCGGTGACATCGGTGCCCAGGCGGTCAAGACCGGCATGCTCGCCTCGCCCATACTGGTGGAGACGGTCGCCGAGGTACTGGCAGGGCTGGACGTGCCCGTCGTGGTCGATCCGGTGGGAGTCTCCAAGCACGGTGACACGCTCCTCGCCCCGGAGGCGGTGGAGACGGTCAGGTCGAGCCTGCTGCGCACGGCCACGGTGGTCACCCCCAACCTGTGGGAGGTGCACCAGCTCACCGGTGTGAAGGTCACCGACGAAGCCGACCTGCGCCGGGCCGCCGACGCGGTCCTGGCGCTCGGGCCCGAGTGGGCGCTCATCAAGGGCGGCCACCTTCCGGGGGCTCCTGTCGATCTGCTGACCGACGGCACGCGGGAGTTCCGCTTCACCGCGGAGCGCCACGACAACCGGCACACCCACGGCACGGGCTGCACCCTGGCCTCCGCGATAGCCTCCCACCTGGCCCTCGGCGAGGACGTCCCCGCCGCGGTGGAGAAGGCGAAGGCGTACGTCACCGGCGCGATCGAGCACGGCTTCCCCCTGGGGGCCGGCATCGGCCCGGTGGACCACGCCTGGCGGCTGCGCTCCCGCTGAACGCGGAGAACCCGCCTCGAACGCGGTGGAGCCGTACCGAACGCGGCAGGCCCGTTCCTGGCGGCGAGACCCGTTGGGAACGGCGAAGCCCGCCACCCCGTCGAGGGGCGGCGGGCTTCGCGGAAGTCCGACTAGCGGGTGACCTTGCCGGCCTTGATGCAGGAGGTGCAAACGTTCAGCCGCTTCGGCGTGCCGTTCACCACTGCGCGCACGGGCTGGATGTTCGGGTTCCAGCGGCGGCGGGTGCGGCGGTGCGAGTGGGAGACGTTGTTGCCGAAGGTCGGCTTCTTAGCGCAAACGTCGCAGACGGAAGCCACGGTTCGCTCCTTAGATCAGTCGAGAGGCTCGATCCGCCGCACTGGCGGGCGGTCATCGGGCATGCCGGGACGGCCGGCTGGCCACACGAGGATACCCGATGTTCGGCCCTACAGGCGAACGTGAGCCGCCGTGAACGGTCGAACGGGGATAATCTCCGGAGGCAACCGTAGCGCATCCCGGGACGCGCCATGGCGGGTCGCGTCCGGCGGGCGGCGATCGGCCGGTGCGGACCGGGCCGGACAGGCCGTGCGGACGGGTTGCGCGGACGGGGAGCCACCGGTGACGGCGTACCGGTCGCGGCACCGGGACCTGCCAGGGGAGACCGGTGGGATCGACGAGGGCGAGCAGGAGCAGGAGGGCAGGAATGCTGCAGGTTCTCGACCCGCCCTCGGTGCGGAGGTGGTCGCGGCTGGCCGCGGAGACGCTGGGGAAGGCGCGCGAGGAGATCGACGCGCTCAACGTCTTCCCGGTGCCCGACGGCGACACCGGTACCAACCTGCACCTGACCATGCTCTCCGCGGCCGAGGCGCTCGACGGGCTGCCCGCGGACGCGGGGACGGCGGCCACCTGGCAGGCGCTCGCGCAGGGAGCGCTGCTCGGTGCGCGGGGCAACTCCGGGGTGATCGTCAGCCAGGTGCTACGCGGCCTCGCCGAGGTGTTCAGGGAGGCCGAGGGGCGCGGCACGGACCTCTGCCGTGGCCTGGTCAGAGCCGCCGAGCTGGCCCGTGCCGCGGTGGCCAGGCCGGTCGAGGGCACGATCCTGAGCGTCCTGACCGCGGTCGCCACGGCGGTGCGCGACGGCCGGGGAGATCTCGCCTCGATCGCGAGGAGGGCGGCCGAGGAGGCGCGCTCCGCGCTCCGCCGCACCTCCGGGCAGCTTGACGTGCTGGCCCGCAACGGGGTGGTCGACGCGGGCGGCGCGGGTCTGACGATCATTCTGGAGAGCCTCGCCGCGATCGTCACCGACTCCTACACCGGGCGGGTGGACATCCCCGCCCCGGCCCACCGGATCGGCGCGGAGGTCGCGGGGGAGGGCGCGGACGGGCCCGGCTACGAGGTCATGTACCTCCTGGAGGCCGGAGCGGCACAGGTCGCGGCGCTCCGCGCGGAACTCGACGCGCTGGGCGAGTCGCTGGTGATCGTGGGTGGGGACGACCTGTGGAACGTGCACGTCCACGTGGACGACGCGGGCGCGGCGATCGAGGCGGCGGTCCGGCTGGGGCGGCCCCACCGGATCAGGGTGACGTATCTGGTCGGCGCGGACAGGACCCACCCGGCCGCGCGGGGCAGGGGAGTGGTGGCCGTGGCGGCGGGACCCGCGCTGGCCGCGCTGTTCGAGGAGTCGGGGGCCGTGGTCGTCCGCCGCGAGCCGGGCTCCAGCCCGCCGCTGGCGGCGGTGCTCGCCGCCATCCGCGAGGCCGGCTCGGAGGTCGTGGTCCTGCCCAACGACAGCGGGACGCGCGAGGTCGCCGCGGCCGCCGCGGAGGTGGCCAGGGAGGAGGGCCTGGTGGTCGGCGTCCTGCCGACCAGGGCCTCGGTGCAGGGCCTGTCGGCGCTGGCCGTGCACGATCCGCTGCGCCGCTTCGACGACGACGTGGTGGCCATGACCGAGGCGGCCGCGCACACCCGTCACGGGCACGTCTGGGTGGCCGACCGCGAGGTCATGACGAGCGCGGGCCTGGCCGAGCCGGGTGACGTCCTGGGGGTGGTCGACGGGGACGCCGCGCTGATCGGCAGGGACCTCGGGGCCACCGCCCTGGAGGTCGTGGGCCGCATGGTGTCCTCCAGCAGCGAGCTGGTGACCGTTCTGGAGGGCGTCGACGCCCCCGAGGGGCTCGCGCGCGCGGTGCTGGACCACCTGGCCGAGACCAGGCCGGACATCGAGGTGGTGCTGTACGAGGGCGGCCAGGGCGGCTACCCGCTGCTCATCGGCGTCGAGTGAACCGGGCGGGTGAGCGGGCGCCGTGGGGTTCGCCGACAGGCGCGCGTGAACCGTTCCGTGGGCCGGGCGATTTCTGTCCCCCGCACACGGTAGAAAGCTGGGGTGACGAGCTTCGACGAGCCGCTGGCGAAGGCGCTGGACCCCAAAACCGCCAAGTTGCTGGAGAGCGTTCTCGACCTGCGCACCGTCGGCGACCTGCTGCGGCACTACCCGCGGCGCTACGCCGAGCGGGGTGAGCTGACCGACCTCGACGACCTGCGGGTCGACGAGCACGTCACGGTGGTGGGCGAGGTGACCAGGGCGATGCGCAGGCCGATGCGGAACAAGGGCGGCACCTGGCTGGAGGTCGAGGTCGTCGACGCCCGCCGCAGCAAGATCTACCTGTCGTTCTTCGGGAAGGCGTCCCACATCGCGGAGACGCGGCTGCGGCCGGGCAGGCGCGGCATGTTCGCCGGGAAGGTCGGCGCCTTCGGCCAGGGCGAGAAGCGCAAGTGGCAGCTCTCCCACCCCGAGTTCGAGATGATCGAGGAGCACGAGACGGGGGCCGAGGAGTTCGCCGCCGCGCTCGTGCCGATCTATCCGGCGGGCAAGGACGTGACGCCCTGGGCCATCCGCAGGGCGCTGGGCGTCGTCCTCGACACGATGGGCGAACTCGACGACCCGCTTCCCGAGGAACTGCGCGCCCGGCACAGGCTCCCCGGTCTGTCGGACGCGCTGCTGGCCGTCCACCGGCCGCGCGACCACGCCGACGTGGCCAGGGCGCGCAAGCGGCTCAGGTTCGACGAGGCGTTCCTGCTCCAGGCGGTGCTGCTGCAGCGCCGGATGGCCGCGGCCTCCTGGCCCGCCACCCCCAGGCCCGCGATCTCCGACGGGCTGCTCGCCGACTTCGACAAGCGGCTGCCGTTCGAGCTGACCGAGGGGCAGCGCGAGGTGGGCGAGGAGGTCGCGGCCGACCTGGCCATGGCCCACCCCATGCACCGGCTGCTCCAGGGCGAGGTCGGGGCGGGCAAGACCGTCGTCGCGCTGCGCGCGATGCTCCAGGTGGTCGACGCCGGGGGACAGGCCGTGCTGCTGGCGCCCACCGAGGTGCTCGCCCAGCAGCACCACAGGTCGATCTCGGCCATGCTCGGCGACCTGGCCACCGGGGGCATGTTCGGCGGCACCGCGGTCGCCCTGCTGACCGGCTCGCTGGGCGCCGCGGCCCGCCGCTCGGCCATGCTCGACGCGGCCTCGGGCGCGGCGGGCATCGTCGTCGGCACCCACGCGGTCCTGCAGGAGCGGGTCCAGTTCGCCGATCTCGGCCTGGTCGTGGTCGACGAGCAGCACAGGTTCGGCGTCGAGCAGCGCGACGCGCTTCGTGAGAAGGCCGGGGCCGGCCGCCCGCACGTGCTGGTCATGACCGCCACCCCCATCCCCCGCACGGTCGCCATGACGGTCTTCGGCGATCTCACGGTCTCCACGCTCTCCCAGCTGCCCTCCGGGCGTGCCCCGATCACCACGCACGTGGTTCCCGCCGCGGAGAAGCCGCACTTCCTCGACCGCGCCTGGACCCGGCTGCGCGAGGAGATCGGGCTGGGCCGCCAGGCCTACGTCGTGTGCCCGCGCATCGGCGACCTGGAGGGCGACGAGGGCGACATGTCGAAGACCGACGACGAGCGCAGGCCGCCGCTGGCGGTGCTCGACGTGGCGGAGACGCTCTCGCGGGGGCCGCTGCTGGGGCTCCGCACGGAGGTGCTCCACGGCAAGCTCCCTCCCGAGGAGAAGGACGCGGTGATGAAGGCGTTCACCAGGGGAGAGATCGACGTGCTGGTGGCGACCACGGTCATCGAGGTCGGCGTCGACGTCCCCAACTCCTCGGTCATGGTCATCATGGACGCCGACAGGTTCGGCGTCTCGCAGCTCCACCAGCTCCGCGGCCGGGTCGGCCGCGGCGGGCTGCCCGGTCTCTGCCTGCTGGTGACCGACTCCCCCGGCGGCACGCCCGCCAGGGCGCGGCTCGACGCCGTGGCGGCTACCCTGGACGGCTTTGAGCTGTCCCGTGTCGACCTGGAACAGCGCAGGGAGGGTGATGTGCTCGGGGTGGCCCAGTCGGGACGCAGGTCGTCGCTGAAGATGCTCAGGCTCCTCCGTGACGAGGACGTCATCCACGCCGCGCGCCTGGACGCCGAGGCGATGCTGGAGGCCGACCCCGAGCTGGCGGGGCACCCCGTGCTCCGCGCGGAGATCGACAGGCTCCTGGCGGACGAGCGCGCCGAGTACCTGGAGAAGACCTGAGGGCCGGCGGAGGCGACGCCCGGCGGGGCTTCGCGGCTGGGGCCGGCGGACGCGCCGTGCCCAACTGCGGGGACGGCCTCCCCCCGAATGCCGTCCCCGCCTGGGCCCACTCCCGGGTCAGGTGCCGAGAGCACCGGCGTGCGGAAGGGCTCACGATCACGCCGGTCGGCCTCCCCCTGGGTCACTTGGAGGCCGCAGGAATCATCATGCAAGGGACCGGCACCTGACGGAACGACCCTTACGCTTTCGTCGCCACTCCTTGCCCACTCTTGACCTAGATCACCTACCAGGACCCTTTTGACCTGCGGTTATGTGATGCGTCGCGACACGCCGTGCTGCGTGTGGCGCACCCGGGCCGCTCCGGGGGGCAGGTGCCGGGGACGGGCGGCGGCACCGTGCGGTGCCATCGCGCGGTGGCGCCGCGCGGTGGCACTGAGAGGATGGCCGGGTGAGCCGAGTCATCGCGGGAAGCGCAGGAGGACGGCGGCTGGCAGTGCCGCCGGGGCGGGGGACCCGCCCCACGAGCGACAGGGCCAGGGAGGGGATCTTCTCCACGGTGGGGTCGCTGATCGGCCCGCTGGAGGGGTGCCGGGTGCTCGACCTCTACGCGGGCTCGGGCGCGCTCGGGCTTGAGGCGCTCTCCCGGGGGGCCGCCCGGGTGCTTCTCGTGGAGTCGGACGCCAGGGCGATCCGGACGATCAGGCAGAACGTCACCTCGCTGGGGCTGCCCGGGGCCGAGGTCGCCGCCGACAGGGTCGAGCGGCTGCTGGCCAGGGGTGTCGGAGAGAGCGGGGAGCCGTACGACCTCGTCCTCGCCGACCCGCCGTACGCGCTGGGCGACGAGGAGGTGGGGACGGTGCTCGAACTGCTGCGCGACCGAGGCTGGCTGGCCGAGGACGCGCTCGTCGCGGTGGAGAGGGAGAGCCGGGGAGGGGACCTCCGCTGGCCGGCGGGGTACGAAGAGGAGAGGGTCCGTCGTTACGGTGAAGCGGCCGTTTGGTACGGTCGCGCCGCCGGGAATCCTTAAGAGCAGGGAGTCCACCTTGCGTCGCGTTGTCTGTCCGGGATCCTTCGATCCCGTCACGAACGGTCATCTGGACATCATCGGCCGGGCTTCCCGGCAGTACGACGAGGTCGTCGTGGCCGTACTGATCAACATCGAGAAGAAGAGCCTCTTCACGGTGGACGAACGTATCCAGACTCTCCAGACGGTCACCAAGGAGTACGGGAACGTCCGCGTGGACAAGTTCCACGGCCTCCTGGTCGACTACTGCAGGCAGCAGGAGATCCCCGCCATCGTGAAGGGCCTGCGCGCGATCAGCGACTTCGACTACGAGCTCCAGATGGCGCAGCTCAACTACCGGATGTCGGGGGTGGAGACCCTGTTCATGGCCACCGGGCCCGAGGTCTCCTTCCTGTCCTCCAGCCGCATCAAGGAGATCGTCAAGTATGGTGGGAGCGTGGCCGGGCTAGTTCCCGATCTTGTCCAGGAGCTCCTGGTCGAACGGCTCAGGGGCTAGGTCCTGCTATTCTCTTGTTTCGGCCTTGCACGATGGCGATGATGCGCCATGCCTAACGAGAGCGAAATGACTCATCCCAACCTTGACCCCCGAGCCCCATGGGTGATCTCTACCCATGACCTGGGGCGACGACCAGGGTCGATGCGGCGGATGGACCTCGTTCTCCCGGCACCGGCGGACATCGGCGTCGACATGATCGGCGTTCCCAAGGACGCCGAAGTCGAGCTGGACATCCGGCTTGAGGCGGTCATGGAGGGTGTGCTCGTCACGGGCACTGCGCAAGCCCCGCTGCGGGGGGAGTGCGCACGCTGCCTGGAGCCGGTCATCTCGCGAGCCGAGGTGGGCTTCCAGGAGCTGTTCTTCTACTCGGCAGAGGATGCTGCCGAGGGTGACTCGCTTCTCGACGGTGAACTTCTCGACCTCGAACCCGCGTTTCGCGACGCGGTGGTGCTCACACTGCCGTTGAGCCCGGTCTGCAGTGAGGACTGTGCCGGGCTCTGCGTGGAGTGCGGGGTCAGGCTGGCGGACGCCGGGCCTGACCACGGCCACGAGGTGATCGACGCCCGCTGGGCGAAGCTGCAGGGTCTGATTCCGGAACATAACAACGATCAGGAGAGCTGACGTGGCTGTCCCCAAGCGCAAGATGTCGCGGAGCAACACTCGCTCCCGCAGGTCGCAGTGGAAGGCCGCCGCGGTTTCGCTCGTGAGCTGCCCCCAGTGCCGCTCGCCGAAGCGTCCGCACGTGGCGTGCCCGACCTGCGGCACCTACAACCGCCGTCAGGTGATCGAGCCCTCCGCCTGATCGCAGTCTGACAGACGGATGCCGGCCGGGTCCTTTCCGGCCCGGTCGGCGTCACCGTCCGCCCACCCTGCGATGGCGGTCCGCCCGCGGTTGTGGTGGACGCCGGGGTTCGCGGTAGAACGCGTGCCCTCCCGGCGCCCACCACATCTTCGGGCATCTCTCGTTTCTTCGCCATCGCGCATTCGATGAGAGAGCGTGCGAGGAGAAGCCGTGGGTACGAGTGTCAAACCGGTCGCCGTCGAGTTCGTCAAGGACGAGCTTGAGCGCCTGCTGTCGGTGCGTCTGGACGTCGCCATCCTGGAGCGTGCGCTGACGCACCGCTCCTACGCGTACGAGAACGGTGGCCTGCCGACCAACGAGCGCCTGGAGTTCCTGGGCGACTCGGTGCTGGGCCTGGTCGTCACCGACACCCTCTACCGCAACCACCCCGACCTGCCCGAGGGGCAACTGGCCAAGCTCAGGGCCGCGGTGGTGAACATGCGCGCCCTCGCCGACGTGGCCCGCTCGCTGGGTCTCGGCCGTTTCCTGCGGCTCGGCCGGGGTGAGGAGGGCACCGGGGGGCGCGACAAGTCCTCGATCCTCGCGGACACCCTTGAGGCGCTGATCGGCGCGATCTACGTGAACAGGGGGCTGGACGAGGCGTTCCGCGTCGTCCATCTGCTCTTCGACCCCCTCATCACCCGCTCCGCCTCGCTCGGCGCCGGGCTCGACTGGAAGACCTCCCTGCAGGAGCTCACCGCCTCGGAGTCGCTCGGCGTGCCCGAATACCATGTTGAGGAGAGCGGCCCCGACCACGCCAAGTCCTTCACCGCGGTCGTTCGCGTCGGCGGAGAGGGATACGGTTCGGGATCCGGCCGCTCGAAGAAGGAAGCCGAGCAGCAGGCGGCGGAGGCGGCCTGGAACAGAATCCGCCAGGACCGCGACAGGCGCGAAGCCGGCTGACCCGTCGCCCAAGGAGGGGTGCATGCCCGAACTGCCCGAGGTCGAGGTGGTACGCCGTGGCCTGGAGCGGTGGGTTTCCGGCAGGGTCGTCGCCCATGCCGAGGTGCTCCACCCGAGGGCGATCAGACGGCACCTTCCCGGAGCGGAGGAGTTCTCCACCCGGCTGAAGGGCCGCACCGTCGGTGCGGCGGAGCGCAGGGGTAAGTATCTCTGGCTGCCGCTGGACGGCCCCGACGCCATCCTGGCGCACCTCGGGATGAGCGGCCAGCTGCTGGTCGTGGAGCCGGACACGGCACCGGAGAAGCATCTGCGGGTCCGGATCGGCTTCACCGACGGCGGCCCGGAGCTGCGCTTCGTCGACCAGCGGACCTTCGGCCACGTGCTGGTGACCGCCATGACCCGGGCCGGCGGCCGGGCGGTGCCCGAGCCGATCGCGCACATCGCGGCCGACCCGTTCGAGGAGCATTTCGACGACGAGGCGTTCGCCCGCCGGTTGCGCGCCCGGCAGACCGAGGTCAAGCGCGCGCTGCTGGACCAGTCGCTGATCAGCGGTGTCGGCAACATCTACGCCGACGAGGCTCTCTGGCGGGCCAGGTTGCACGGCGCCCGGCCCACCGGGACGCTGACCAAGCCGAAGATCTCCGAGTTGCTGGGCGCCGCCAGGGCGGTGATGTCCGCCGCGCTGGCCGAGGGCGGCACATCCTTCGACAGTCTTTACGTGAATGTCAATGGTGAGAGCGGTTACTTCGACCGTTCCCTCGCGGTCTACGGCAGGCGTGACGAACCCTGCCCGAGGTGCGGTGCCCCGATCGTTCGCGAGTCGTTCATGAACCGTTCCTCCTACAGCTGCCCTCGCTGCCAGCCCAGGCCGAGGAGGGCCGCGGCGTGACGGACGTGCGGCTGACCGCCTGGGTCAGGGGTCGCGTGCAGGGTGTGGGTTTCCGCTGGTGGACGCGGTCCAGGGCGTTGGAGCTCGGCCTGGTCGGCTGGGCGCGCAACACGGCCGACGGCCGGGTCGAGGTGGTCGCGCAGGGGGCCGAGAAGTCCTGCGCGATGCTGCTCGAGCTGCTCAGGGGTGGCGAGACGCCCGGCAGGGTGGACGGGGTCGTCGAACGTTGGAGCGAGGTCAAAGGCGGTCTCGAGGGTTTTGTCGAGCGCTGACCACTTTCCTAAACCGCCCAAAATACGGTATAGTTGACTGTCGAGAGTGCCTACTGGTGCATCCATTCGGAGCGTTCAGCTTGACCGTCTCCCTCACCGGTGCGACTCTTGACAAAGAACCACGCGCACCCCTCCCGCGGCAAAGAAGTGCGCGAACCAGTCTGGTCACTCAGCGTGGAGGACCCTTTACTATGGCGAAGGCTCTACTAGGCCACGTCGGCGGTCCCGACCCTCGTATGGTCTCGGAAATGCGTCGTCTCCAGCAGCGCATCCGTGATCTCGAGGGAGAGCTCACCCGGCTCCAGGCCCAGAACGACGAACTCGCGGCAAGCGCCCGCGACGAGGAGTTCAACCGTCTGCAGGATCGCGAGCCGGCTCTCACCTAACGGGGTCGGGGCGGAAACACTGTCCGGGGACGCCTCACCGGGGCGTCCCTTGTCATATATGTTACTTACGTCCTATATGTCCTATGTGTCATATATGCCGTGCGAGGAAGGCCAGCTGCTCGGGTAACACCCTGCGGCGGTAGGCCGTGTCCTGGCATCCTTCGCTGATCCCTCCCTCGGCAGTGGCACCCAGTGCCTTCAGGGCCTTCAGCATGGTCTGGGTCTGCCGTGCCCACGCGTCGCGCTCCCCGCATCCCAGCCAGACCGGGATGTTCACGAGTTCGCGCAGCGGCGCCTGCGCCGCGCTCACCGCCGGCGACGCCGCGACGACCGCCCCCACCTGTGCGGGGCCCAGCTCCGCGGCCAGCCTCAGCGCCCCCGCGCCGCCCGCCGACCAGCCCATCAGCCCGATCTTCGCGGTGTCCATCCCGTTCATGCTCAGGTAGGGCAGCAGGGTTCCCGGGATGTCGGCGGAGGGCCAGTCGTCGATGGCGGCCAGCGCGAAGCGCCCGCCCCCGGCGGCCAGGTAGCGGTCGATCGCGTAGACGTCGAACGGTGTGCGCGCGTCACCCGCGGCCCCGTGAAGCATGATCACCACAGGCAGCCCGTCCGTCGCCCCCGGAGGCATCCCGACGATGACCCGGCGCCGGTCGACCCGGCTGCGCTGGAGCGTTCCAGGAGACGTCACCGGGGGCACGGGGACCGCGCCGCAGACGATCTGGGCGTACGCCCCCCTGATGCCGTCCGGGCCGGCCGCCAGCGCGGCGCCGCCGAGGCCCAGCGCGGTCAGCCCGCCGCCCACCAGGAAGGCACGCCGCCCGAGATGACCCCTGCCGCCCGATGGGCGTGACGGAGCTCCGTCAGCACCGCGTTCCGCGTTCATGCAGGGCACCATAGGCGGTGTGCGGGCGGGTGCGGGTGAAGAACGGTAGTCTTCCCGCGTTGGCGAAGCCGTGGGCTGACGGGGGAAGACGCGTTCATCGGCGCCCGGGGGCACGGCGCGACACGCGGACCGGCGCGACCACACCGTGAATGGGGGGTTCTCTTTGTATCTCAAGACCCTTACCCTGCGCGGTTTCAAGTCCTTCGCCTCGGCCACCACGCTCCGCTTCGAGCCGGGCATCACCGCGGTCGTCGGCCCCAACGGATCCGGCAAGTCCAACGTGGTCGACGCCCTGGCCTGGGTCATGGGGGAGCACAGCGCCAAGTCGTTGCGCGGCGGCAAGATGGAGGACGTCATCTTCGCCGGCACCTCCTCGCGGGCACCGCTGGGCCGCGCCGAGGTCACGCTGACCATCGACAACACCGACGGCATGCTCCCGATCGACTACACCGAGGTGACGATCAGCCGTCTGATGTTCAGGGCCGGCCAGAGCGAGTACGCCATCAACGGCGACACCTGCCGCCTGCTCGACATCCAGGAGCTGCTGTCCGACTCCGGCATCGGCCGCGAGATGCACGTCATCGTCGGCCAGGGCCAGCTCGACCAGGTGCTGCACGCCGGACCCGAGGAGCGCCGGGCGTTCATCGAGGAGGCCGCGGGCGTCCTGAAGCACCGCAAGCGCAAGGAGAAGGCGCTGCGGAAGCTCGACGCGATGCAGGCCAACATGACCCGGGTACAGGACCTCACCACCGAGCTGCGCCGCCAGCTCAAACCGCTGGGCCGCCAGGCCGAGATCGCCCGTAAGGCCGCCGTCATCCAGGCGGACCTCCGCGACGCCAGGCTCCGGCTGCTCGCCGACGACGTGCTCACCCTGCGGACCACCCTGGAACGGGAGATGGCCGACGAGGCGGCGGTCCTCGCCCGCCGCACCGCGGTGGAGACCGAGCTGGAGCAGGGCCAGGCCGCCGAGGCCGAGCTGGAGGCCGCCGAGGCCGAGGCCCAGCCGCGCCTGACCGCCGCGCAGGAGACGTTCTTCCGGCTCTCCTCCCTCCGCGAGCGCCTCAGGGGCCTGGCGGGCCTCGCCGCCGAGCGGCACCGGCACGCCGTCGACACCGCGGTGGAGCGGCGGGGGCGCGACCCGGAGGACTTCGAGCGTGAGGCCGAGGAGGTCCGCGAGCAGGAGCGGGTCCTGGTCGAGCTGCTGGAGGGGGAGCGGGAGTCGCTCGCGGCAACCGTGGCCAGGCGTACCGAGACCGAGGCCGCGCTCGCCGCGGAGGAGCGGCGGCTGGCCGCGGAGGCCAGGGCCGCCGCCGACCGACGCGAGGGCCTGGCCAGGATCAGGGGGCAGGTCGGGGCGGCACGCAGCCGGGCGGGGGCCGCCGAGGAGGAGATCGGCCGGTTGCGGCGCTCGCTGGAGGAGGCCGAACAGCGCGCCGAGGAGGCCCGCGCCGAGCACGACAGCCAGGAGACGGCCGAGCCGGCCGCCGATCCGGCCCTCGCTGAGGAGCTGGAGATCGCCCTGGAGACGGTCGAGCAGGCCAGGGAGTCCGTCGAGTCGGCCAGGGCCGGGGTCGAGGAGGCCAAGGCGGCCGTCACGGGCCCGAACGCCGCGCTCGGCGCCGCCAGGGCCGCCCTCGCCGCGGCACGCGAGGCCGACCAGCAGGCGCAGCGCCAGGTGGCCGCGCTGGAAGCCAGGTTCGAGGCGCTGGAGATGGGCCTGGCCGGCGGTGCCGACGGCGGCGCCGCGCTGCTCGCCGCCGACCTGGCCGGGGTGCTCGGGCCGGTGGCGACCATGCTGTCGGTGCGGCCCGGTGCCGAGGTGGCCGTCGCCGCCGTGCTCGGGGCCGCCGCCGAGGCCGTGGCCGTCGAGTCGCTGCAGAGCGCGGCCGACGCCATCGATTTCCTCCGGGGCCGCGACGGCGGCCAGGCCGGCCTCGTCATCGCCGCCGGTGAAGCGGCGGTCCCGCCGGGCCAGGTGCCGCAGGCGGGCGCGGAGTGGGCGATCGACCTGGTCACGGTCTCCACCGAGCTGCGGGCCGCCGCCACCCACCTGCTGGCGGACGTGCTGGTCGTGGACGACCTCGCGACCGCGAGGAAGACGGTCGAACAGTATCCCGGGCTGCGGGCCGTCACCCGCTCCGGCGACCTGCTGGGTGCCCACGCCGCCGCCGGCGGCGGTTCGGCGGGCGCCACCTCCGCCATTCAGATGCGGGCCGCGCTCGACGAGGCGACCGCAGACCTGGCCGAGGCCAGGGTCGCCGCCGAACTCGCGGCGACGGAGCTGGAGGAGACCGCGGAGGCCGAGGGGGAGGCGCAGTTCGCGGTCGAGAACGCCCAGGCGCGGATCGCCGAGGCACAGACGGGAGTGCAGAACGCGCAGGCCGGGGTCAACGCGGCGCAGGCCGTCCTGGACCAGGTCCGGGCGAGGCAGCGCGACGCGGATCAGAAGGTCGCCGCGGTGGCCAGGAGGCTCGCCCAGCTGGACGCCGCCGCCAGGGCGGCCCGGGACGAATGCGAGCGCCTGGCGGCGGGCGTACGGGCCGCCGAGGAGGCGCGGGACCGTGACGCGGCTGGCCTCGCCGAGCTGGAGGAGCGGCTCGCCGCGGCTGTGGACGCCGAGGAGCGACAGATCGAGCCCAGCACCGACCTGCGCGACGAGCTCGCCGAGATCTGCGCGGCGGCCAGGCAGGACGAGATGGAGGCCCGCCTCACGGTACGGACGGCGGAGGAGCGGGTCAGGGGCATCGACGGCAGGGCGGAGGAGCTGACGCGCGCCGCGGAGCGTGAGCGCGAGGAGAGGTCCAGGGCGGCCGAGCGCAGGGAGCGGCGGCGCGAGCAGGCTAGGGTGGCCCAGGCGGTCGTCAGGGGCGCGGAGCTGGCGCTGCGCACGCTGGAGGCCTCCCTGGCCGCCGCCGCGGGAGAGCGCGACGAGGCGGAGCGGGCCCGCGGGCAGGTCGACGCCTCGCTCAAGGCGATCCGGGTCCGGGTCCGTGAGCTCACCGGTGAGCTGGACAAGCTGGTCAACCGGGCACACGGCAGCGAGGTGGCCCGCACCGAGCAGCGGCTCCGCCTGGAGCAGCTCCAGGAGCGGGCGGTGGAGGAGTACGGCGTCGAGGCGGACACCCTCATCGCCGAGTACGGCCCCGGCGAGCCGATTCCGACGGCGGACGGCGAGCCCGTTCCCTACGACCGCGAGGAGCAGCTCAAACGGGCCAGGGCGGCCGACCGGCAGATGGCCCAGCTCGGCAAGGTCAACCCGCTCGCGCTCGAGGAGTTCGCGGCCCTCGAGGAGCGGCACTCGTTTCTCACCTCGCAGCTGGAAGACCTCAAGAAGACCCGCCGTGACCTGCTGCTCGTGGTCAAGGAGGTCGACGAGCGGGTCGAGCAGGTCTTCGGCGCCGCCTTCGCGGACGTGGCCCGCGAGTTCGAGACGATCTTCACGCGGGTGTTCCCCGGCGGTGAGGGCAGGCTGCTGCTCACCGACCCGGAGGACATGCTGACCACCGGTGTCGAGGTCGAGGCCCGGCCTCCGGGCAAGAAGGTCAAGCGGCTGTCGCTGCTGTCCGGTGGCGAGCGGTCGCTGACCGCGGTGGCGTTCCTCGTGTCCATCTTCAAGGCGCGGCCCTCGCCGTTCTACGTGATGGACGAGGTCGAGGCCGCGCTGGACGACACCAACACCCAGCGCCTGCTCACCCTTTTCGAGGAACTCCGGCAGACCTCGCAGATCATCATCATCACCCACCAGAAGCGCACCATGGAGATCGCCGACGCGCTGTACGGCGTGTCGATGCGCGGGGACGGCGTCACCCAGGTCATCAGCCAGCGCCTGAGGGAGAACGAGTCCGCCTGAACCTCCCGGGGTCCCGGAGAGGCCGGATGGTGCTCCGGAGGGCGTCCTCCGCGACGGGGCGGTGGGAGGTCGTGCGCCTGCCCGGGTCCCCGGGGACGGTTCCGGAGGGCCGGTGCGGGGCCGGGCGGTCGTGAGCCCGCTCCGGTGCTCGGAACCGGGTTTTCGAGGACGAACCAGGACGGTTCGCGCGGTGAGATGGTGACCGACGGTGAGGAACCGCGAACCCGTCCGGACCCCTTGAGGTCGGAGCATCCCGGGGCGTCTGGAAAACTGTGGTCTTGTGGAAGCCTATCTCGGCATAATCGCGATCATCGTCGTCGTCGCCCTGCTGGCGGCAGGCGGCATGCTCCTGCTGTTCAGGAGGGGGGGCACCAGCGCGCCGCCGCGGGTCGAGGCGCCCGAGGCGCCGCCGGCCCCCGAGGAGACGCGGGCCCCCGGCAAGGGCGCGGTCATGGACGACGAGGCGACGACCACCGTGCCGCCGCCGGCCAGGCCGGTCGAGCCCGAGGTCGTCGTCATCCCGGAGATCGAGATCCCGCCGCCGTCCGCCGGCCGGATGGTGCGGCTCCGCGCCCGGCTGGCCCGGTCGCAGAGCACCCTGGGCAAGGGGCTCCTGGAGCTGCTCTCCCGTGACCGTCTCGACGACGACGCCTGGGACGAGATCGAGGAGACCCTGATCACCGCGGACGTCGGCGTGGCGCCGACCCGGGCGATGGTCGACGAGCTGCGCACCCGGGTGAAGGTGCTGGGCAGCCGGACGCCCGAGGAGGCGCGCGCCCTGCTCAGGGAGCAGCTGCTCACCCAGATCGGTGCCGGCATGGACCGTACGCTGCACGTCAAGCCGCACGGTGAGCGTCCCGCGGTGGTCCTCGTGGTCGGGGTCAACGGCACCGGCAAGACCACCACCACGGGCAAGCTGGCGCGCGTCCTCATCGGCGACGGCGGCAAGGTCGTGCTGGGCGCCGCCGACACCTTCCGTGCCGCCGCCGCCGACCAGCTGCAGACCTGGGGAGAGCGGGTCGGGGCCGCGGTGGTACGCGGCCCGGAGGGCGGCGACCCCGCCTCGGTGGCCTTCGACGCCGTCGCCGAGGGCATCAGCGAGAAGGCCGACGTGGTGATCGTCGACACCGCCGGGCGGCTGCACACCAAGACCGGCCTGATGGACGAGCTCGGCAAGGTCAAGCGCGTCATCGAGAAGAAGGCCACCGTCGACGAGGTCCTGCTCGTCCTCGACGCCACCACGGGCCAGAACGGCATGCGCCAGGCCCAGGTGTTCGCCGAGGTGGTCAACATCACCGGCATCGCCCTGACCAAGCTCGACGGCACCGCCAAGGGCGGCATCATCATCTCCGTCCAGCGCGAGCTGGGCGTGCCGGTCAAGCTGGTCGGCCTCGGTGAGGGTCCCGACGACCTCGCCCCGTTCGATCCCGAGGTCTTCGTGGACACGCTCCTCGGGGGGTGAGCCCCGCCGGGCCGGTCGGTCTCGGGGGAGGCCGACCGGCGTGGCCGGTTCGATCCCGAGGTCTCGGAGACCGAGCCTCGCTCTCAGTGCGGGGCGTGGGACCGGGTGCCGATGGGGACGACCAGCGGGGTGCCGGCCACCGGGTCCTCGATGACCTTGGCGTCCAGCTCGAAGACCTCCGCCAGCAGGGCCTCGGTGAGTACCTCGGACGGGGACCCGGCGGCGACGACCCTGCCGTCTCGCATGGCCACCAGGCGGTCGGCGTAGCGGGCGGCGAGATTCAGATCGTGCAGGACCATCACCACGGTGCGGCCCAGCTCGCGGTGGAGCCTGCGCACCAGCTCCAGTACCTCGATCTGGTGGGCGAGGTCGAGGAAGGTCGTCGGCTCGTCGAGCAGCAGCAGGTCGGTGCCCTGGGCGAGGGCCATGGAGATCCAGGCCCGCTGCCGCTGCCCGCCCGACAATTCGTCCAGCGGGCGGTCGCCCAGGTCGAGCAGGCCGGTCATGGCCAGGGCCGCGCCGACCGCGGACTCGTCGTCGGACGACCACTGCCGGTACCAGGTCTGGTGCGGGTGCCGTCCCCTGGAGACCAGGTCGGCGACGGTCAGCCCCTCGGGTGCCGAGGGGGACTGGGGCAGCACGCCCAGGACCCTGGCGACCTCCCTGCCGGGCATCCTGTCGATGCGCTTGCCGTCCAGCAGCACCTCGCCGCCCGACGGCTTGAGCAGCCGCCCCATGGCGCGCAGCAGCGTGGACTTGCCGCACCCGTTCGGCCCGATGACGGCGGTCACCGTCCCGGCCTCGATCCCGAGGTCGAGGCCGTCGACGACGACGCGGTCCCCGTACCCCAGTTTGAGGTCAACGGCCTGGAGTCTCACGTACGGGCCTTCCTGCGCACACGGATGAGGAGATAGATCAGGTAGGGGGCGCCGATGACCCCGGTGACCACGCCCACCGGCAGCTCGACGGGGCTGAACGCGGTCCTGGCGACCAGGTCCGCGCCGACGGTGAGGACCGCGCCGGCCAGGGCCGAGACGACCAGCGGGGGTTGTGCCACCCCGGCCAGGCGCAGCGCGATCTGCGGTGCGGCCAGGGCGACGAACGCGATCGGCCCGGCGGAGGCGGTCGCCGTCGCCGCGAGGAGTACGGCCGCGAGGATCATCAGCCCCCTGGTGAGGTTCATCCGCACCCCCAGGCCGGTCACGGTGTCGTCGCCGAAGCGCAGTGCGCCGAGTGAGGCGGTGCCGAGCAGCGCCGGTGGGACGAGCAGGGCCAGCGCGATCGCGACCGGCGTCACGTGCTCCCAGCCCCGGCCGTTCAGCGAGCCGCTGATCCAGACCATGGCCCGGCTGCTGTCGTTGACGTCACCGACGGTCAGCAGCCAGAACTTGAGGTTGGTGCAGATCGCCGAGACGCCGATGCCGACCAGGACCAGCCGGTAGCCGTCCATGCCTTTGCGCCAGGCCAGCAGGTAGACGGTCAGCGCGCCGACCAGACCGCCGAGCAGGGCCGCCGCGGGGACGCCCGCCTCGGCGAGGACGCCGCTCACGCCGCCCCAGGTGTTTCCCGCCGCCACGATGACCGCGACCACGGTCACGCTGGCCCCGGTGGTGACGCCCAGGATGTCCGGGCTGGCCAGCGGGTTGCGGGCGATGGCCTGGACGATCGCCCCGGACAGGGCGAGCGCCGCGCCGACCCCGGCGCCGGTCAGCGCGCGGGGAAGCCGGAGTTGCATGACGACGAAATGGTCGGGCCCGTCGCCGGTGATGGCGCGGAGGACCTCGGAGACGCTCATCGGGATGTCGCCGAGGCGCATGCTGAGCGCCATGAGCAGCACCGTCGCACCCAGCAGGACCAGTGCGGCGGCCACGGAGCGCGGCCGGAACAGCCAGGAGGCGGGACCGACGCGCAGCGCCCGCCTGCTGAGGCGAGGGGGCGCGGTGGAGGTCACCGTCGAGGTCACAGCCGCACCGGCCTTCTGCGCCGTACCAGGGCTATGAAGAACGGCGCGCCCGCGAGGGCGAGGACCACGCCCACCTCCAGTTCGCCGGGATGGGCCACCACGCGGCCGACGACGTCGGCGAGGAGCAGGGCCGAGGCGCCCGCCAGGCCGGAGTACGGCAGCAGCCAGCGGTGATCGGGGCCGGAGAGCGGCCGGGTGAGGTGCGGGACGATCAGGCCGACGAAGGCCAGCGCGCCGCAGACCGCCACGGAGGCGCCGCTGAGCAGGGTGATGGCGGCGATGCCGGCGGCGCGGGTGACGGCGACGTTCTGGCCGAGCGCGCGGGCGACGTCCTCGCCCAGGGAGAGCGCGTTGAGGCCGGGCGCGTTGGCCAGGGCCACGATCAGGCCGACGGCGACGAAGGGGAGCACCTGCCAGGCCACGTCCGCGCCCCTGGCCGCTATCGACCCCAGCTGCCAGAAGCGGAAGGTGTCCATGGCCTGCTCGTCCAGCAGCACCAGCGCCGAGGTGAGCCCGTAGAGGAAGGCGCTGACGGCGGTGCCGGCGAGGGCCAGGGTCACCGGCGTGGGGCCACCCCGGCCGCCGGCCATGCCGAGGGCGAACACCCCGGCGCTGGCGACGAGGGCTCCGGCGAGGCCGAACCAGATGTAGCCGTACGGGCTGCCGACCCCCAGGACCACGATGCTGAGGACCATGGCGAAGGCCGCGCCCTGGGTGACGCCGAGCAGTCCCGGGTCGGCCAGCGGGTTGCGGGTGTGGCCCTGCATGAGGGCGCCCGCGACACCGAGGGCGATCCCGGCCATGACGCCGATGGCGGTTCTGGGGATGCGCAGCGACCGGACGATGATGTCGTTCTCGGTACCCGTGGGGCCGGTGAGCGCGTGCCAGACGTCGGTCGGCGGGATCGGTTTGGCCCCGAACGCGAGGCTCAGCGTGACCGCCGACGCCAGGAGCGCGAGCAGTCCGCCCAGCACGAGGAGGCGGCGGTGGTGGATTCTCCGGATGGTGCCGGGCGGGGCGGCCCGTGGGACGGACATGGCATTGATCACCTGACCTCCCCTTTTTTGCGTGATCGTGGCTGAGTATGCCAGTTTAGGTATAGCTAAGCTAAATAAGGGTTACCTAAACTTTGTGAGGAGATCCAGGAATCATGAGAGCATTGCGCGCCCTGGCCGTCGGGGTGGCGGGAGCCGTGCTGTCCGCGGGTCTCGCCGCCTGCGGGTCGAGCACCCCGGAGACCACCGGTGCCACCGGCGCCACTGACGCGTCCGCGGCTCCTGCGGCGAGCGACGCGGCGGCCTTCCCCAGGACCGTGAAGCACGTCATGGGAGAGGCGACGATCCCCGCCCAGCCCAAGCGGGTCGTGGCCCTCGACCAGAGCTTCGTCGACGCGGTGCTGACCCTGGAGACCGAGGTCGTCGGTTTCACCAGTTACCGGGGGATCGAAGGGGAGCTCCCCGACTACCTGACCCCGGTCCTCGGCCACGCCAAGGAGGCCACCTCGGTCGGGACCCTGGAACAGCCCAGCCTGGAGCGGATCCTCGCGCTCAAGCCCGACCTGATCGTCTCGGCCAAGGTCCGCCACGAGGCGCTGTACGACAAGCTGTCACAGATCGCGCCGACGGTGTTCAGCGAGACCACCGGGGCCATCTGGAAGGAGAACCTCCGGCTCGTGGGCCAGGCCCTGGGCAAGGAGGACCTCGCCGAGCAGAAGATCAAGGAATACCAGGACCGCGCCGGCAGGATCGGCGAGTCCATCAAGGCCAAGGAGGGCGAGCTGCCCACCGTCTCCATCGCCCGCTTCGCGGGTGAGCCGACGGTCCGGCTGTATGTGGAGAACTCCTACTCGGGCCTGGTGCTCAAGGACGTCGGCTTCCCGCGTCCCGAGGACCAGCCGACCGTGACCGACGCGATCATGGTTCCGATCAGCCAGGAGAACATCTCCCAGCTCGACGCCGACCACATCTTCGTCGCGGCCTACGAGGACCCGGCGGTCGGGCCGGTCAAGGAGAAGTTCGAGGCCAACCCGCTCTGGGGCAAGCTCAAGGGCGCCAAGCACGACGTCGGCGACACCATCTGGATGAGCGCCGTCGGCATCCAGGGCGCGCACGCCATCCTCGACGACCTCGCCAAGATCTTCGAGGTCGACCCGGCCCGGGCCGGCTGACCGGCCGGGAGGGGCGGGCCGCCTGTCCCGCCTTCCGATGCCAGGACCGGCACGGGGTCGACGAGCCGTGCCGGTCCCTGCCCGTCGCGGCCGGTCCGCGACAGGGACGCCCCCGGGCGTGGCCCTCTCGAATACTGATCGATTTCGGGTACCCGCACATCACATACTCGGATGCGAACACGGTACGAGCCGTGTCCGCCAGGGGAAGCGGGCGGTGAACCGCCAGGGGGTGCCGGGCCGTCTTCCAGGTGGTGATTAATTCCGCGACGCGTGGGAAGCGGGGAGACGTGGAGATGGGTCTCGGAACTTCTGCGGGCGTGGGCCCCGACCCGGGGACGGGTCCAGGGGGCGCGGCGGTTGACATCTTTCCTAACCCGAAAGTTGCTGCTACCTGGGGTTATGTGATGATAGACACACCTTCGACTGAATCTGGAGAACGATGTTACGATATTGATACTTGTTCGGCTGTAGGGCGTGTCGTACCCGCCGTTGGCGCAGTCAGCGAGCAGTCTCCCGATCACGCAGGGCTTTTAACGGCCCCCTTACGGGGTGCCTGCGAGCATCGGCTACGCCGTCAGAAAGGGTGTAGCGCAGTCTTGCCGGGCGGTAGCGGGGGGAAAAGCACGAGGGGGATCCAATGATCACGATGACGGAAGAGCAACGCCAGGACTGGTTCGAGCGCGATGTCGTGCCGGTCACCAGTCAGCTCTACGCGTCCGCGATGCGCCTGACCCGCAACACCGCCGATGCGGAGGACCTGGTCCAGGAGACCGTCACCAAGGCGTTCACCTCCTACCACCAGTTCCGCGAGGGCACCAACCTCAAGGCGTGGCTGCACCGCATCCTGACCAACAACTTCATCAACGACTACCGCAAGAAGCAGCGCTCGCCCAAGCTCTCGGCCGCCGAGGAGATCGAGGACTGGCAGCTCGCCGCCGCCGAGTCCCACACGTCCAGCGGTCTCAAGTCCGCCGAGACCGAGGCGCTGGAGCAGCTGCCGGACAGCGCGGTCATGAACGCCCTGCGTGCCCTGCCCGAGGACTTCCGGGTCGCCGTCTACCTGGCCGACGTCGAGGGCTTCGCCTACAAGGAGATCGCCGAACGGATGGGCACCCCCATCGGCACGGTCATGTCCCGCCTCCACCGGGGGCGCCGCCAGCTCCGCACCATGCTTGAGGGCTACGCGCGCGAGGAGGGCGGCCTCCGCTCGGCGATCGAGCAGGCCAAGGTGGCCTGAGTCGTTTGTGCGGTACGGGTCTGCCGGGCTCGGCGATCGAGCAGGCCAGGGTGGCCTGAGTCGTTTGTGCGGTGGCGACGGGTCCGCCGGGCTCGGCCATCGAGCAGCAGGTCCGGCCGGTCTGAGTCGTTGACGGGGCGAAGGGGTCAGCCGGATGCGATCAGCGCGACCGCGGCGAGCGTGAAGCCGATGCCCACGGTCTGCACGGTGTTGAGCCGTTCCCCCAGCACCTGACGGGCCAGCAGTAGCGTGCTCGCCGGGTAGAGCGAGACCAGGACGCCGACGAGGCTCAGCAGCCCGCGCTGCTGGGCCAGCATGAAGAGCACGTTGGCCACCATGTCGAGTACTCCGGCCGCGATGATGACGCGCAGCGTGCCCGGCCCGGGGCGCAGGGTGCGGCCGGTGGTCAGGGCCAGCAGGGCGATGAGGGTGACCGAGGCCAGACGCGCCCCGACCAGGGGCCACGCGCCGCCCTCCGCGGGGGCCTGGGCGAGCAGGATGAAGAAGCCGCCGAAACCCGCGCCCGCGGCGAGGGAGGCCAGGATCGGGCCGTACCCGCCGCCGCTTCTCCCGCCGGAGGAGTCGCGGCTCACCAGCAGCACCGCCAGTAGCGCCAGGACCACGCCCACCAGCGCCATCGGCTCGGGGCGTTCCCCGACGGCCAGCCCGAACAGCACGGGCAGCACCGCCGAGACGGTCGCGGTGATCGGCGCCACCACCGACATCACACCGGTGGCCAGGGCCCGGTAGAACAGCACCACCGCCGCCGCGCCGCAGAGCCCGGAGGCCGCGCCCCAGGCCAGCGTCACGGGCGCGGGGGTCCCCGGCAGGATCGGCAGCAGCACGACGGCCACGGCCAGCCCCGCGATCTGGGAGAGGACCACCACGGCGAGCACCCGCGACCGGCGGGTGGCCATGCCGCCCAGAAAGTCCGCGGTGCCGTAAACCATCGCGCAGGCCGTTGCCAGCACCACAGCGGTCATACGTCACCTCAGTTCAATGGAATGTACTCCTAGTACAATATATGGAGTGCAATAGAGTGCAAAACGAGTTAACTAGACTGAACTCATGGACCCAGAGACGATCACCGCCGCGGTCGCCAACAACGTGCGGGCCCAGCGGGCGCACCGGCAGATGACCCTCGACGAGCTCGCCGCGCGCTCCGGGGTGAGCCGGGGCATGCTGGTCCAGGTCGAGCAGGGCAGGACCAATCCGAGCATCACCACGCTCACCCGCATCGCCGACGCGCTCGGGGTGACCGTCGCGCGGATGGTGGAGGTCTCCGACACGCCCGTGGTCCGGATCGTCCACAGCACGGACGTGGTCACCTTCCCGCACGGCGACTCCAGCACCGCGCGCCTGCTGGTCGGCACCGACGCGCCCGCCATCCTGGAACTGTGGGACTGGCGGCTGGCCCCCGGCGACCACCACGACGGCGACGCCCACCCACCGGGCACGCGCGAGATGCTGACCGTACTGGAGGGGCGGCTCACCCTCTCGGTGTACGGCAGAAGCCACATCGCCGAGGAGGGTGACGCGGTCGTGTTCAACGCCGACCGCCCGCACCGGTACGCCAACGAGGGGGACGTCCCGCTGCGGTTCGTGATGGTCGTGACCGAGCCCCGTGAGACGCCGGATCGCTGACCGATATGAGATGTCCGCTGGAAAGAGCCTTTTTAAGGCTCTAACTGGTCTCATCGGATGAGACGTCGCCCCCGGGTGCGCATCTCATTCGATGTGGCGTCGAAGTGGCGCGTCGGTACAGGCTAATCGGCGGTCTATGTCCCATCCTGGGAAAGACCCGGCTATGACCTTGCGGGGGACGCGGCCGGGACCGCTCGCCGTCCTCGCGTTGCTTTCGGGGGGAAGCATGCGGGTACGGATGGTGTCGATGGCCCTGCTGCTGGCAGCGGCTGGGTGCGCTTCTCCGATCACCACGACAGGCGCGCCCCCGCCTACCGCGACCATCGCGCCCACCGGGCGGGCCACGCCGATCGGGCCGAACGAGCCGACCGCCCCCATCGTGCCCATCGTGCCCGCCGGGCCGACCGGACCCCCGGGGCGTACCGCGCCCGCCGGTGCCCCCGCCGGCGCTCCCGCCGCAGGCGCGCCCTCGGCGACCGCCTCGGGGACGGCGGGCGCGAGGAAGGCCGAAACCCGGCCGGACTGGCCGGTGGGAGACTTCCCCGTTCCGCGCCCGGCACGCAGGATCAACTGCGAGCGGGTCAGATGCGTGGCGCTGACCTTCGACGACGGTCCGGGGGCCTACACCGCCGCCCTGCTCGACATGCTCGCCAGGCACCGGGGCAGGGCGACCTTCTTCGTAGTCGGGCAGATGGTGCCCGGGGACGGCGAGCGGATCCTTCGCAGGATGGTGGCCGAGGGGCACGAGCTGGGCAACCACAGCTGGAGCCACCCGGAGCTGCCCGGGCTGTCGGAGGCCGGCATCAGAGAGCAGCTGAACCGTACCCAGTGGATCGTCAAGCGCGCGACGGGGGTGACGATGGACCTCATGCGCCCGCCGTACGGGGCGACCGATGCCCGGGTCGCCGCGGAGAGCCGCCACCTGGGGCTCGCCCAGATCCTGTGGGACGTCGACACGCTCGACTGGCGGGACAGGGACTCCTCGATCGTCGCTCGCCGCGCGGCCGAGGCGACACCGGGCTCCATCGTGCTGATGCACGACATCCATGCCTCCACCGTCCAGGCCGTTCCGCGGCTGCTGCACCATTTCGCCGCCAGGGGCTACCGGTTGGTGACGCTCTCCGAGCTGTACGGGAGGCGCCTGGTGTCGGGCAGGAAGTACCCCGTCGACAGCGGCTTCTGAGATCCTCCGAGCCGGTCCTCGTGCCGGATGGGGGTCCGGCGGAGCGTGAACCTCCCGCGCCTGTTTCCCGACTGTTCCGGTCGAGGAGGCAGGGTGACTGACGAACTGCTGGTGGTCCGGTGCCGGCTCGGCGAGCGCGAGGCGTTCGCCGAGCTGGTGAGGGCCTGGCACGATCCGGTGTGGAACTACGTGCGGCGCATGCTGGGACCCGCGCAGGCCGACGACGTGGCCCAGGAGGTCTGGGTGGCCGTGGTGCGCGGGCTGCCGCGGCTGAGGGAGCCGGGAAGGTTCGCGCCCTGGCTGTTCACGATCGCCAGGCGTGCGGTGGCCGACCGGCTCCGCGAGGAGTACGCCAGACCCGAGGTCCTGACGGAGGAGGAACGCGCGACCGGCGACCCGGCCGACGCCCTCGCGGACCGCGCCGGCCTGCTGGCGGGCCTGTCGGAGCTGCCGGTCAGGGAGCGGGAGATCCTCGTGCTGTTCTACCTGCACGACCTCTCCCTGGAGGACTGCGCGCAGATCTGCGCGGTCCCCGTTGGCACCGTCAAGTCACGTCTGTCCCGCGCGCGGCGCATGCTGCGCGACCGGCTCACGGAGAAGGGATATCGAGAATGAACCCCGACGACATGATCGGCAGGCTGTCCGGGCCGCTGTCGCTGCGCCGCCGGATCGGCAACGTCGTGGCCCTGATCGGCGGGCTGGGAGGGGCGCTGTTCACCGGTCTGCTGTGGGCCACGGAACCCACCCTGCCGGGTCGTACGCACCTGGCCTTCGGCGCGATGGTCGCGCTCGGCCTGGCCTGGGCCGGCTACGGAGCCTGGGCGTTGACCCGCAGGACGCCGCTGTTCGCCCTCGACCGGGTGGTCGCCGCCTGGCTGGCGGTGGCCGCGACCGTCCTGCTGACGGCGGGAACGGTCGCGATCGCGATCACCAGGGGGACCTGGGCGGGCGCGGCGGGGGTCGCCGTCGCCGCGACGCTGGCCATGCTCGCGGTGACGCTCCTGCTCAGGGCCCGCGCCGACCACGCCGCCCTGCTGCGACGCAGGCACGAACTCGGTGGCTGAGACCCGCCGCGGCCAGGGCCGCGGCGAGGCAGGCCATCGGGATCGACGGCAGCACATAGCGGTGGTCGAAGTCCAGCGCGGCGATCGGGGCGACGAGCAGGAAGACGGCCGTCGCCCACGGCAGCAGGGCCGGGCGCCGCCGCCCGACGGCGAGGCCAAAGATGACTTCCCCTGGCTGGCCGAGGTCCCCGGTCACTGTCTGCAGCAGGCGTTGATCGACCTGGATCAGGCGTGTGCCAAGCACGGAGTGTGGAAGGTCCGCTGGAAGTCGAAGGTCGCCGACCCGCCGGGCCTCCGCTTCCCCGAGGGCGGGAAAATCACGGTCGAGCGGCTCAACCGGCGCTGGGCGCGGGTGAAGCTGCCGGAACTCGGCTGGGTCCGCTTCCGGGTCACCCGCCCGCTCGGCGGGAAGGTCAAGAACGCCACCGTCAGCCGGGACGGCGAGCACTGGTACAAAGGCTGCCGCATGGGTCGCCGACATGGTGCGGAGGGTCCGCAGACGCCGGGAGGACTTCGCCGCCAAGACCGCCCATATCCTGGCCACGGGTTTTGAGGTGGTCGTGTTCGGGGCGATCAAGACCAAGAACATGACCGCCGGCGTCGAACCCAGGCCGGACCCTGAGCAGCCGGGCGCGTTCTTGCCGAACGGGGCCGCCGCCAAGATCGGACTGAACCGGTCCATCTTGGACAAGGGCTGGTACCGGATCGAGCTGGCCACCCGTAGTAGGGTCCGGTATACGGGCACCTGCGTGATCACTGTCAATCCGGCGTACACGAGTCAGGCGTGCAACGTGTGCAAGGTGGTGGATCGCAAGTCCCGCGAGAGCCAAGCGGTTTTTCTGTGCACCTCGTGCAAACACACGAACACGCCGACGTGAACGCCGCCAGGAACGTACTCACCGCCGGGAGGGCGGAGTTCGCGCAGCCCAGACCGGGTGTGCGAGCTGGGGCGCGCAGACCACGCAACCGCGTGGGCCGGAAGGCCGACCGCCAGGCAACAGCAGCGCGGACCACCGCGACAGCGGCGTCCGGGGCGGCTGGAATCCCCCGGCTTTAGCCGTGGGGAGCGCTTCAAAGTCCGGGTCGTCGCCGAGGCGCACGGCGGTGTCGTGATCGCGGGCTCCAGGGAGGAGGGCGGCCTGACGATCACCGTCGAGCTGCCGCACGAGGGCCCCTGACGGATCCGGTACGGCTCCGTCCCCCCGGGCGGAGGCCGTACCGGGTGTGTGCTCAGGTGAGCAGTAGCAGGAGCGCGGCGAAGGCCGCCCACGCGAGCAGCAGGGCCAGATGTATCCGGCCGGTCATGACCTGCATGGCGATGATCCCCCTTTCCATGGGAAATCCTGCCCGGCCGCTCTTGGAGGACGGTTGGAAGCCGATGGAGCCTGCGACCGGCGACAACGCGTCGGGTGGCGGATCCTAGTTCCTGGTGATCACGCCGCAGGCGACGCGTCCGCCGGAGTCCCCGGCCTTGAGGGTCTCCGCGTCCGGGCCGCTGCCGCCGGCCGGGTCACCGGGGTCGGCGGGGCGGTAGCGGTCCGGGATGTTGGCGTGGTTGTCGGGCAGCGTGTGGATGACGATGGAGCTGCCGTCGGAGTCGAAGAGCTGGCCCACCCGGAAGCGGTCGGTCACGACCGTGGTCTCGCCGGTGCCGTCCTCGGCGACGAGGAGGTTGGGCAGGTCGCCGGAGTGCTCGCCGTGTGCGGCCGGGTGGATGGCGAAGTGCGCGCCCGCGCTGGAGAAGGGGCTGCCGGTGACCGGGTCGACCGCCTTGGGATCGCAGACGCCCCGGGTGTGGACGTGGAAGCCGTGATAGCCGGCGTTCAGGCCGCTGACGGTGACGGTGAGCCTGGACTTGTTGTACAGCCTGTGGTCGATGCTCAGAAAGCCGACGTTCTTTCCGGCCGTGTCCTTGATGACGGCCTCGGCCGACGGCCAGGGCCGGCGCGGTACGTCTGAGGTCGCCTGAGCGTTCGCGTCGCTGCCGGCCACCGGTGTGCCGAGTGCGATGGCCAGGATGAGACAGGTCCTGCGAAACATGAGAGATCCCCCGTACGATTTCCAGGCTCCCCGCTGTGGAGGGGAGCGGCCCCAGCACAGGTTCATATCCCAGGAAGGGCGGGCGCCCGCGTCACCACGCCGCGCTTTCGCGGGTTCGGCCTTACCGGAGCCCCTGACACCCGGTCATCGGGCATTGAGCATCGCCTACTCATGACCGCCACGGAGCGCTCCGGAACGCTGTGCTCAACGGATACCGGCAAGCGCGCGGCCCGCGCCGGAGTGGCGAGGGCACGGGTTGCCACTGGGGAGCTGATGACAGTGATCTGGAAGAGAGCCGCGGCACTGACCGCGGCGGCGCTGGCGATGGCGCTCGGGGGCTCGACGCTGTCCGCGCAGTCGGCGAGCGCCGATCCCGCGGGCGTCTTCAGGACCCTGAACTGGGAGAACGCCGCCGACCGGACCATACCGGGAACCCAGCCGCCCGGCTTCATCAAGCAGTGGGTGAGCAGTCACGGTGCCACCACCGTGACCAGCCCGGTGCGGGACGGCTCCTACGCGGCGCGCTTCCAGCTCAACAAGAGCGATCCCTTGATCTCCAACGGCAAGCGCGCCGAGATCAGCCAGAGCAACAAGCAGCCCGTCAACGCCGAGCGGTGGTACGGCTTCAGCATCAACCTGCCCAGCGGCTGGGTCCACGACGCCTCGGCCGAGATCGTGAGCCAGTGGCACCAGTGCGACGAGAGCAACTGCCCGAAGGGCTCGCCGCCGCTGGCGCTGCTCACCGACGAGGGACGCTGGAAGCTCGACTTCCGGGGGAACATCATCGACCTCGGCCCCTACGCCACCGGCAGGTGGACCGACTGGGTCTTCCACGTCAAGTGGCGCACCGACGACAAGGGAGTGCTGGAGGTGTGGCGCGACGGGCAGGTGGCCCTGCCGGCGTATACCGGCGCCACGCACGCGGGAGGCCCGTACTCGCCGTACTTCAAGTTCGGCATCTACAAGTGGGACTGGAACAAGGAGCAGTCACAGTCCACCACCACCCAGCGGGTCATGTTCTACGACGCGCTGCGGCTGGGCGACGAGCGGGCCGGCTACCAGGACGTGAACCCGGCCGGTGGCGGCACCGACTGCGGCACGGCCGTCCTCCCGATAGCGGCCGCGTCCGCGACCACCTTCGAGCCGATCAACCCGCCGGCCCAGGCCGTCGACGGCAACCTGTCCACCCGCTGGTCGGGGCAGGGCTTCGGCGCCTCGCTGTTCCTGGATCTGGGCTCGGTGCGCCGGACATGCGGTACCCGGGTCGCCTGGCACCTGGGCGACAAACGGTGGAACGACTACACCGTCTACACCTCGCTGGACAACGTGACCTACACCAAGGCGTGGGAGGGACGGAGCTCGGGCACGACGACCGGGCTCGAGCAGCGGCTGTTCACGAACGGCCCGCGTGACGCCAGGTACGTGAAGATCTCCTTCTGGCAGAACCCGCAGAACGACTGGGCGAGCATCACCGAGGCGGCCGTCCTCGGCTCCTGACCGGTGTCCCACGCGATCCCACCGCTCCCGTGCCGCCGCCGCGCGGCACGGGGGCTCCCCCGGTGAATTCCCCCCCACGGAGAGGCGACTCCCGATGCGACGACTTTCTCTGATGATCGCGCTGGCCGCCGCCGGCACCCTGTCCACCACCGGGTTCACCACCGGTGCCCCCACCCCGGCCCCGGCCCCGGCGTCGTTGGCCGGCCCCGACCCTGTCGACGGGGTGACCATGATCTATCCGACCAGGGCCGGGGGGCAGGTCTGGCACCTGTCGAAGACCCCCGCCACCGACCCCCGCCTCGACGGGGCGACCCTGGCGCCCAACTCGGACGGCACCTTCACCGTGCGGGACACCGCCACCCGGATCGGTGTCTCCACGACCACCTACGACCAGGACGAGCACGAGGACGACCTCGTCTGGCGCCAGCCCGACCTGCGCTCGCGAGGCTTCATGCACGACCGCAACGACTGGCGGAACGTGGAGATCACCGGATACGTCCGCTACGTCAGCGGCACCGACGACGGGGACGCCTTCACCTGGTACGCCCGCGGCGCCCGGCACACCGGCAGCGGCCAGACTCCCGAGGCGTGCTGGGGCACCGCCTACAAGGCGGACCTGCGCTACGCCGACGGGGCCGTCAAGATCGAGAAGGAGATCTACCACCGCAAGGGCGACGGATACGCGAACGGCACCTACACCGGTGGCGGTGCCTCGATCAAGGGCAAGACGGTCGGTTTCAAGGTCGTCATGTACGACATCCCCGGCGGCGTGCGGGTGGAGGCGTACCTCGACCGGGCGGGGAACAACACCTGGACCCGCGTCACCTCCCGTGACGACACCGGTGGATGGTCCATCGACACGGACAACCCCTGCGGCGGCACCCGTACCGAGAAGGTGACCTGGGGCGGCCCGAAGGCGGCGTTCCGCTGGGACGACGCCACCAGGGTCGACGTGAGCAGGCTCAGCGTCCGGGAGATCGACCCCGCCGGCCAGGCGGACCCCTGTTCGGTGAGACTCACCCCCGCCGGTGCCACCGCCAGCACCTGGGAGGCGGCCAACCCGCCCGCGAACGCGATCGACGGGAAGCCGACGACGCGCTGGTCGGGGGAGGGGTTCGGCGCGAACCTGGTGCTCGACCTGGGCGCCTCGCGGCCGGTGTGCGGGGTCGACGTCGCCTGGTACCAGGGTGACAAACGGTGGAACGACTACACCGTCTACACCTCGCCGGACAACGTGACCTACACCAAGGTGGCGGAGGGCCGCAGCTCGGGCACCACTCTGAACGCGGAACCATACCGCTTCCCGCGGCATCAGGCCCGGTTCGTCCGCATCTCGTGGTGGAACAGCTCCGCGGGCAACGGCTGGGCCAGTATCGCCGAGGCCACCGCCGTCGGCGCCTCCTGATCCCTCGCGTCCGTGCTCTTCGATCCGTCACGCCCGCGCCTTCCGGACCCCGGCAGGTGTCCCGCGACCTGACGTCCCGGCCGCCCGGCCGGTGTCCCAGGACCCGGTGTCCCAGGACCCGATGCCCGGGCGGCCCCCACCGCCGACAGGGAGATCACACATGTCACGAAGGAAACCCGTGCGGGCCGCGCTCTGCGCCCTCCTGATGCTGTCGGCGCTCGGCGCCGGAGGCGCCGCGCAGGCCGATGAGCAGGCACGAAACCGAGCCGTCGCCGTCCCCTCCGACGTCGTCCCGGCCATTCCCGGGTGTACCACCGCCCAGCCGGTCTCCGGCGTGACGGCCAGCACCTGGGAGCCGGTGAACCCGCCGCAGCAGGCGGTCGACGGCGACACCTCCACCAGGTGGTCGGGGGAGGGGTTCGGCGCGAACCTGGTGCTCGACCTGGGCCAGGCGCGCACCATGTGCGGCCTGAAGATCGCCTGGCACCGGGGTAACCTGCGGTGGAACGACTTCGACATCTACACCTCGCCGGACGGCGCGGCCTACACCAAGGTCTGGGCCGGCCGCAGTTCCGGGAGCACCGCGGGCTTCGAGAGCTACCCGTACGCCGCGCCGGTCAGCGCCCGCTACGTGCGGATCTCCTTCTGGCAGAGCCTGGAGGGCTCCTGGGCCAGCGTCAGTGAGACCGCCGCGCTCGGCCCCGACGGGGGCCAGGGCGGCGAGCAGGTGGTCGTGGCGGCGGGTGACATGGTCACCACCTGCCAGGGCAGCGACTGCGCGCACACGCGCACCTCCGACAGGGTCCTCGCCATCGACCCCGCCGTCGTGCTGACCCTGGGCGACAACCAGTACGAGAACGGCACCTATGACGAGTTCACCCGCTACTACGCGCCGACCTGGGGCCGGTTCAAGGCGAGGACCAAGCCGACGCCGGGCAACCACGAGTACGGGCTCGGCGACGGAGCGGCGGGCTACTTCGAGTACTTCGGCGCGGCGGCCAAACCCGCGGGGAAGAGCTGGTACAGCTTCGACCTGGGCAACTGGCACATCGTTTCGCTCAACTCCGAGACGAGCCGGACCGCGGGCAGCGAGCAGGTCACCTGGCTCCAGAACGACCTCGCTCGCAACACCAAACCCTGCGTGCTGGCCTACTGGCACCGCCCGCTCTTCAGCTCCGGCTCCTCGCACGGCAACTTCCCCAACATGAGGCCGTTCTGGGACGCCCTGTACGGCGTCCGCGCGGACCTGGTGCTCAGCGGTCACGACCACGACTACGAGCGGTTCGCGAAACAGAAACCGACCGCCGAGCCCTCCTCGTCGGGGATCCGGCAGTTCATCGTCGGCACCGGAGGCGCGTCGACGAAACCCTTCGGCACGATCCGGGCCAACAGCGAGAAGCGCCTGCTGGCGAACGGGGTGCTCAAACTCACCCTGGCCGCGGGCGGCTACTCGTGGCAGTTCGTGCGGTACGACGGCGCGGTCCTCGACAGCGGGGGGCCCGTCTCCTGCAACTGACCAGGTCCTCACCCGCGGGTGACCGGCCCGGTCACCGCTCCACCGCTCGCAGAGGAGGCGGTTCCACGTGTACCTGTCGACCGTCGGGTCCGCGCCCGTGGCACGGGAGGGCGGCCCGGTCCGTCGCCTGCTGTCGGGCAACGTGCTCGCACTGGGCCTGGTCAGTCTGGTGACGGATGTCTCCGCCGAGATGGTGACCGCGGTGTTGCCCGCCTATCTCGTGCTGGGGCTGCACCTCGGCATGGTCCAGTACGGCGTGCTCGACGGGCTCCACGCCGGCATGACCGCGGTGTTCAGGCTCGTCGGCGGGTACGCGGCCGACAGGTGGCGCCTGCGCAAGGCGGTCGCCGGTCTCGGGTACGGCCTGTCGGCCCTGGCCAGGCTCGGCCTGCTCGCGGCGGGGTCGTCCGTGGCGGGGATCGGCGGCGCGCTGGCGGCCGACCGGATCGGCAAGGGGCTGCGCACCCCGCCGCGCGACGCGCTGATCACCCTGTCGGTTCCGGAACCCATGCTGGGGCGGGCCTTCGGGGTCCACCGCACGATGGACGCGGTGGGAGCCTTTCTCGGGCCGCTGGCCGCGCTCGGGGTGCTGGCCCTGGCGGGCTCCGGCCAGGCGTTCCCGGCGGTGTTCGTGGCGAGCTTCTGCGCCGCGACCCTCGGCGTGCTGCTGCTGGCGCTGTTCGTCCGGGACCGGCGTGAGCCGGCTCCGCCCGCCGAGCGGCGGGTCCGGACCTCACCGTGGGAACTGCTCCGGGCCCCGGGGACGCGGCGGGTCTGGTCGGCCGCGGTGCTCCTCGGCCTGGTCACGATCGGCGACGGGTTCGTCTACCTGATCCTGCAGCGCCGCGAGGATCTGTCGATCATGTGGTTCCCCCTGCTGGCGGTGGGGACGAACCTGGCCTACCTGCTGCTGGCGACGCCGATGGGCTGGCTCGCCGACCGGGTGGGCCGCGGCATGACGGTGATGGCCGGTTGCGGGGCCCTGCTCGGCGTGTACGTGCTGCTCGCGACGGGAGGCGGGTCCATCCCGCTGGTCCTGCTGCTCTACGGAACCTTCTACGCCGCGACGGACGGGGTACTGATGGCGTGCGCCGGGCCCGTCGTGCCCGAACGGTGGCGTACCAGCGGGATGGCGGTCGTGCAGACCGGGCAGGCGCTGGCCTACCTGGTCTCCTCGGCGGCCTTCGGCGCGGTGTGGCAGATGTGGGGACCGGCCCCGGCATGCTGGGCCGCCGCGGGGGCCGTCGCGCTCGCGCTCCCGCTGTGCGGGCGGTGGCTGCGATGAGGGGCCGCGTCGCCGTCGCGATCCTGGCCACCGCCGTCCTGGCGGCGGTGGCGGTCGGGTTCGCGCTGCTGTCCGGCGCCGCGCGGCCGGGCGTGCCCGCGACACCGTTCACCGCCTCGCACGCCGCCTCGCCCGTCACCGGCCTGCCGGTCGGGCCCGGCGTGCTGGTGCGCAGCACCGCCGACGGGCCGGAGCACGGCCGGCTCGTCGTCGCGGGCCGGGGCCGGCGCGACGCCCTGGCCCTGGCCTGCGCCCGCGCGTACGCGGCGGGCGGCACCGGCGTCTGCCTGCGCGAGGAGGCGGACGCGCCGGGCTCCTACGAGACCGTGCTGTTCGACACGCGCCTGCGGGAGACCTGGTCCAGCCCGTTCGCCGGGGTGCCCAGCCGCGCCAGGGTGTCGGCGAGCGGGCGGATGGTGTCGTGGACCGTGTTCGTCCAGGGCGACTCCTACAACGAGGCCGGCGCGTTCTCCACCCGCTCGGGAATCCTCGACACCCGTACCGGGGACGTGGCCGGCACCCTGGAGACCTTCGCCGTCACCCGTGACGGCCGCCCGTACCAGGCCGCCGACGTGAACTTCTGGGGCGTCACGTTCGCCGCGGACGACAACCGCTTCTACGCCACCATGTCGACCGGCGGCCGGACCTACCTCGTCGAGGGCGACTTCGCGGCGCGGCGTGTGCGGACCCTCCGCCGGAACGTGGAGTGTCCCTCGCTGTCGCCGGACGGTACCCGGCTGGCCTTCAAGAAACCCCAGCCGGACGGGACGTGGCGGCCCGCCGTCCTGGACCTGGCGACCATGTCCGAGACCCCGCTGGCCGAGACGCGTGCCGTCGACGACCAGCCCGCCTGGCTCGACGACCGCACGGTGATGTACGGCGTGACGAGGGACGCGCGGCACTCCGACGTCTGGGCCGTGCCCGCGGACGGCGGGGGCCGCGCGCGCCTGCTGGTCCCCGACGCGGAGTCCCCCGCCCCGCTGGGCTGACCCGCCTGATCCCGCCACGGAGGCCGCGGCCGGGTTCCGTCACGGCGCGCCCCGGCCTCCTCTGTCGAAGGCCGCTGCTGCCGGCCTCGTTGCGGAGACCGTCCGAGGACCGGTCCCGTCGCCCGGCGGGTCCGCCGAGAGCCAGGTCAGGCCCACCGGCGGTACCGGCCGGGGCAGGCCGAGGGCCTCGGCCAGGTCCTCACGCCCCCGGACGCCGAGCTTGCCGTAGGCGTGTTGCAGGTGGTTGGCGACCGTCCGCCTGGACAGGCCGAGGTGCTCGGCGATGGCGTCGTTGGTCATGCCACCCGCCGCGAGCTCGCACGTCTCGCGCTCGCGTTCGCTCAACGCCGCCTGTGGCTCGGCCCGCACCGCCCACGGCGGCGCGTATCCCTCGCACAGCTGGACCAGGCCACGCCCCCGGATCCGTAACCGGGCCGCCAGGCGGTCCGCACCCCGCCGGGCGGCGAGGTCGGTCGCGGTCGACAGGGCCTCCCTGGCCAGGCTGTTGTACCCGCGCTCCGCCAGCTCGTCCGCCACGGAGACCAGGCCGTCGACGTCACCGCCGGCGGCCGCCTGGCCGTGCCGGTCGAACAGGGTGAACAGCTCGCTGTCGCAGCGGGCGACGACCTCGTGCAGAGCCTCCGCGACGGCACGCGAGGGGCACAGCCGTACCGAGTGGTAGAACGTCTCGACCGCCTTGGTGAACCACCCCGCCGACCGGTAACGCATGCCCAGCGAGGCCCCGGCCTCCGCGACCTCTGCCCGGCCCGCCCTGGCCTCCGGTTCTCCGCCGCTCCCTGTCCCCGCCCGTTTCCCGCCGGCCAGGGCCTCGATGCGGAGCCTCGCCAGATCCAGGTGGCTGTGCAGGTTCGAGGTGGCGGGCAGCCGCCGAGTGATCTCCTCCAGCGTCCGGCGGCTCTCGTCGGACCGGCCCACGGCGGCCAGGCAGGCGGCGTGCTCGGCGAAGACGTAGACCTGGATCGGAAAGGGAGCGTGGCGGTCGAGGAGCGTGCGGGCCTCCCGGAAGTGGGACAGCGCCCGGTTCGGCCGTCCCGCCCACACCTCGCAGATGCCCAGCTCGAAGGTGAGCAGCGCGGCCTCGGCCGAGACCTCCTGCTCGACGGCCACGCGGTAGCCGGAGCGGGCCACGGCGAACGCCTCGCCGAGCCGGCCCGCCAGGGCGAGGGCCTGCACGTGGCAGGCCGCCGTGGCGGCCCCCATCGCGCCCCACACCCGAGGTGCGCCCAGCCGCCCGGCCGCGTAGCCGTCGGCCACCTGCGTGGGCCGGCCGAGGTAGATGTTCAGGTACGCCTGGAGCGGGTCGCAGACGCTCGCGATCACGCTGTCCCGCACCCCGGTGGACAGCTCGGCCAGGTCGGCCGGGGCCAGGTCGGAGACGACCCCCGCCGCGCCGTCGCCGAAGGCGATCAGCGCCAGCTCGGCGACGGCCAGCTCGGCGGCGGCCTCCCCGTCCAGGGGGCCCGCGGCACGGGCCTGCCGGACGACCCCCTCCGCCTCGGCGGGGCGCCGCAGGTTCCAGAACAGGTTGAGCGCGCGCAGCGCCGCCACCTTGGCGAGCTCTTTCGGCGAACCGGTCTCGCCGGACATGCGCCTGCCCAGCAGGTACTCCGCCTCGGTCGCCTTGTCCTGGGCGACCAGGGCCCGCGCCAGCACGTCCGTGCCCGCCGTGGTGCCGGCGTGGCGTGCCAGCCGTTCGGCCAGCGGGGCGTCGCAGCGCGCCAGCGCGTCGGAGGCGGCGCCCACCACCTGGTCGCCGGGCACCGGGTCGCCCGCGGCCAGCTGCCACGTCACCGCTCGCAGCCGCGCCTGGTCCACGGGCACCCGGCCGTGGACCACCGCGCGGGCGAGCGTGCGGTAGAGGCCCCGGCGCTCGTCCTCGCCGGCTCGGGCCCGGATGGTCTCGCCGTACAGCGGATGCCCCAGCCGGACCACCAGGTCGCGGTGTACCCGCTCGACCGCGATCAGCGCGCGCTGTTCCAGCTCCACCAGTACGGACGTGTCCACGAGCGCCTCGATCACGTCGAGCGACACCGGTTCGGCGTGCGCCACGTACGACAGCGCGCGGGCCTCGTCACCGCTGAGGCCGCCGAGCAGGCCCGCGACCAGGTCGCGCAGCCTGTGCTGGGACGGTATCCGGCCCTTCCAGTGCCACATCTCGCCGGCCCGGCGCAGGGTTCCCGAGGTCAGGCAGGCCTCCACCAGATGGCGAAGGAACAGCGGGTTGCCCCGTGTGACGCGCCACAGCCGGTCGACGGTCAGCCCGTCGACCGGCCCGTCCAGCACCGCGCCGAGCAGGGCGCCGACCGTCGCGCGGTCCAGCGGCTCCACCGCCGACGTCTGGACGAAGGGACGGCGCAGTAGCGCCGCGACGGCCGGCGCGCCCGTGAAGCCGGTCCTCGCCGTGGCGAGGACGCGCGCTCCCGCGGTGGCGGCCAGATGCTGGACCAGGGCGACGGACACCTCGTCGAGATGATGCACGTCGTCGATGACCACGACGGACGTGCGGCCGGCCGCGGCCTCGCACAGCACGTCGGCGGCGGCGGCGAAGACGTTCGCCGTGTCCCGGTGGACCTGTTCGGGCAGCAGGGCCGCCATCGTCGCGAACGGCAGGCCGCTCGACGCCTCGGCCCCGGCCGTCACGACGACGTGCATGCCCTCGTCGCGGCAGCCGAGCATTATCGGGTCCAACAGCCGGGACTTGCCGACTCCGGTCTCGCCGACGAGCAGCACGCCCGGTTCGCCCTGCCGTCCGAGCCGGGTCACGGCGGCCCGGATCTCGGCCGCCCGTCCGACGAAGGGCCAGGCGGGGCGGTGGTCACCGGCGCCGCGTCCGTCGTGGGGCCCGTCGTGGGGCATCGCCTCCGTCGTGTCGCCGTACGGGCGCACCTGACCCTCCTTGACACCGGAAGTTCATCAGGAATCGACCTTTACCCATGATTATGGTCAGGAACCGCTTGGAATTCGTGGACGACCATGAATAATCCAACTCACCGGTGCCTGGAGCCGGTGTGGGGAACGGCGATCGGCGGTGAACCGGCGCGGGGACCGATCGGCGGAGAAACGGCCAGACGGGAGTAAGCCCGGACATCCGGAGGTCATGATCGACGGTTCCGGAGCCATCGACGCCATTGGGCCCGTCGCCGGCGGGGGATGGCCCACGGTCGGCCGGGAGGAGGAGGTGCGCGAGATCCTCGCGGCGCTGGCGATGCCGCCGGGATCGGGGGTGCTCCTCACCGGTGAGCCGGGGGTGGGCAAGACCCGCCTCGCGGACCTCGTCCTCGATCTGTCCGCCGCGGCGGGCACCCTGATCATCCGGGGCGCCGCGACCGAGGCCACCCGGGACATCTCCGGGGTGGGGATCGCCGCCCTGCGTGTCTCCGGTGGTTTCACCGGTTCCTCTTCCGGGTTCTCCGTCGTTTCCGGCCTGCTGGCCGGTGCTCGCGACGGTGCTCGCGGCGGCGCTTTGAGGGGCGTCCCCGGGGGTGCTCACGACGCCGCCCCGGACGGGGCCGAGGGCGGCGTTCAGGACGGTGTGCGCGGTGACGCGCCGGACGGCGCTCCCCGGGGCGCCTCCGAAGATGGCGATCCGGCTCGGCGGATCGTGCTCGGCATCGACGACGTCGACCAGCTCGACGCGGCCTCGGCCGCCGTCGTGGGCGACCTCGTCAGGACCGGGGACGTCACACTGCTTCTCACCGCGCGCTCCGGGGCGCCTTTCGACGGGCCGCTCGCCCGGGTGTGCGGCAGGGGACCGCTGGTCGTCCTGCCCGTGACGAACCTCTCCCGTGCCGTCGTCCTCCACCTGCTCACCGACGTCCTGGAAGGGCCGGTCGACGGGCTCACCGCCGACGCGCTGTGGCGGATCACCCGCGGGAATCCGCTGCTGCTCCGGCGCGTCGTCGGCATCGGCCTGGAAACCGGAGACCTCGCGCGGTCACACGAGGTCTGGTCCTGGCGCGGGCCCCCCGGCGGCCATCCCCGCCTGCACGAACTCGTCGTGGCCGACCTCGCCACACTCGGCGCGGAGGAGACGAAGGCGCTGGAATACGTCGCCCTGACGGGTTCCCTGCCCCGGGCGACGGCCGAGCACCTGGCCGGACCGGCGATCGTCGGGGAACTGGCGCATCGGGCCGTCATCACCCTCACCCCACGCGGTGGAACGGACGAGGTCACCATGTCCCATCCGCTTCACCGGCAGGCACTGCTCGCTGGGATCGGACCCCTGCGGCGAAGGCAGAGATACCGGGAGCTGGTGGCCGCCGCGGGCGAGATGGGCGTGCCCGATCCCGGCGACCCGGCGGCGGTGCTCTGGCGCTTGGAGGCCGACCTCGACGTCCCGGTGTCACAGGCGCTCGCGGCGGGTGGGCGCGCGCTCGCCTCGGGCGACCCCGTACTCGCCGAGAGTCTCGCCCGTCATGTCTCCGGCGCGCCGGGTGCGATCCTCCGGGGCCAGGCGCTGATCGCCCAGGGACGGGCGGCGGACGGCGAGCGGCTGCTGGCCGACCACGGGGGAGGCACCGCCGAGACGGTGGCGCTGCGCTCGCTGAACCTGTTCTGGGGGCTCAGCCGGCCCGGCGACGCGCACCAGACGATGGCACG
This sequence comes from Streptosporangium sp. NPDC049644, assembly GCF_040675205.1. Lineage (NCBI taxonomy): Bacteria > Bacillati > Actinomycetota > Actinomycetes > Streptosporangiales > Streptosporangiaceae > Streptosporangium > Streptosporangium sp. NPDC049644. Next base: position 73,472 of record NZ_JBFAOJ010000011.1, read on the forward strand.
CCATCCGGGCGCGGAACGATCCGCCGACCTCCGCGTGGCCGAACTCGGACTCGCGCTCTTCACCAGGGCCACCCCGGCGACCGGGCCCGCGGCGCTTCCCGCCGGGGCGGCGTCCGGGACCGGGCCGCTGAACCCGTTGGTCGCCGACGCCGCCACGGTCCTGCGGGCCTACCGGCTCACCTTCCGCGGCAGGCCGGCGCGGGCGGCGGAGGAATTCGACCGGGGACCGCTGGGACTGCCGGCGCGGTGGCCCGCCATGCGGGGCTCGGCCGCGGCCTGTCACGTTCACGCGCTCGTCCTGGCGGGCAGGCTCCGCGAGGCGCTTCTCCTCGTCGACACCTACTACGAGGAGGCCGTACGACGCGCGGAGCCGTCGGAAGTCGCCATCGTCGGGCACGTGCGGGGTCACTGCCGGCTGTGGGCGGGCTCGCCGCGGCGGGCGCTCGCCCCGTTGCGGGAGGCGCGAGCGCTGGTCGACGAGCACGTACCGTTTCCGATGCGGGTCTTCATCGGCTGCGAGTACGCCGTGTGCGTCGCCGCCCTCGGACACTCGCAGGAGGCGTTCCAGGAGCTGGACCGGCTCCGCGAGCTGATACCCGGCGATCTGGGACTGCGCGACAGGCTGGAGTTCAGCCGGATCCGGTTGCTCGCCCACTCCGGCAGGCTGGCCCACGCCACCGATCTCGCCAACCGGCTCGCCGACCGCTACCTGCGCGACTCGCGGCTCACCACCGGGGTCGAGTGCGCCTACTACCACGTCCGGCTCCGCCCGTCGTCCAGGGCCGCGGCCCGCCTTCGGGAGGCCGCGGGCGCCTGCGACAGCCCGCTCTTCGAACTCTTCGCCGACCACGCCGAGGCGCTGACCGCGCGCGACGGCGCGGTGCTGCGCGGCATCGCCGACCGGTTCGCCGAGCTCGGCTACCTGGGACTGGCCCTGGAGGCCGCGAGTGCGGCGCCCGGCGGCGGCCACGCGGCGCGGCGGCGCCTCGACGACCTCGTCGAGCGCTGCGACGGCCACCGTCCCCCGTGGCCCCCGTCCTCGGCGGACGCCACGGCCCTGACCGGCAGGGAGCGGGAGATGTGCGAGCTGGCGGCGGCGGGGCTCAGCGACTCCGCCATAGCCGCGAACCTCGGCGTCTCGGTGCGCACCGTGACCAACCTCCTGGGGAGGGCCTACCACAAGCTGGGCGTCCACAGCCGACGGCAGCTCGGCGCCGTACTCCCGCTGGCACCGGACCCGGAGGGCGGGTGACGGTGCCACAGGCCCCGGACAGGTCCGGCCCGCGTCACCACGCGGGCCGGACAGGGGCGGTGGTGATCAGTTGGCGCGCTTGGCGCGGGCGGTGGTCCTGGCGCGGGTCGAGGCGTCGAGGACGACCTTGCGGATGCGCACGTTCTCCGGCGTGATCTCCACGCACTCGTCCTCGCGGATGAACTCCAGCGCCTGCTCCAGCGAGAGCTGGCGCGGCGGGATCAGCGTCTCCGTCGTGTCGCTCGTCGAGGAGCGCATGTTGGTGAGCTTCTTCTCCTTGGTGATGTTCACATCCATGTCGTCGGAGCGCGAGTTCTCACCGACGATCATGCCCTCGTAGACCTCGGTGGTCGGCTGCACGAACAGCACGCCGCGCTCCTGCAGGTTCAGCATGGCGAACGGGGTCACCGGGCCCGGCCGGTCGGCCACCAGCGAGCCGTTGTTGCGGGTGCGCAGCTCACCGAACCACGGCTCGTAGTTCTCGAACACGTGGTTCACGATGCCGGTGCCGCGGGTCTCGGTCAGGAACTCGGTGCGGAAACCGATCAGGCCGCGGGCCGGGACCACGAACTCCATCCGGATCCAGCCGGTGCCGTGGTTGGTCATGTGCTCCATGCGGCCCTTGCGGACGGCCAGCAGCTGGGTGATCGCCCCGAGGTACTCCTCCGGGCAGTCGATGGTCACCCGCTCGACCGGCTCGTGCACCTTGCCGTCGACGAGCTTGGTGACGACCTGCGGCTTGCCGACGGTCAGCTCGTAGCCCTCGCGGCGCATCTGCTCGACCAGGATGGCCAGCGCCAGCTCGCCGCGGCCCTGCACCTCCCAGGCGTCGGGGCGGTCGGTCGGCAGGACGCGCAGCGACACGTTGCCGACGAGCTCCTTGTCCAGCCGGTCCTTGACCATGCGGGCGGTGACCTTGGAACCCTTGACCCTGCCGACCAGCGGCGAGGTGTTGGTGCCGATGGTCATGGAGATCGCGGGCTCGTCGACCGTGATGAGCGGCAGCGGGCGCGGGTCCTCGGGGTCGGCGAGGGTCTCGCCGATCATGATGTCCGGGATGCCGGCGATCGCGATGATGTCGCCGGGACCCGCCTCCTCGGCGGGCTTGCGCTCCAGCGCGTCGGTCATCAGCAGCTCGGTGATCTTCACTCGCTGGATGGTGCCGTCGGTGCGGCACCAGGCGACCTGCTGGCCCTTCCTGATGGTGCCCTGGTGGACGCGGCAGAGCGCGATCCTGCCCAGGTAGGAGGAGGCGTCGAGGTTGGTGACGTGCGCCTGCAGCGGGGCCGTCGGGTCGTACGTGGGCGCCGGGATGGTGTTCTTGATCACCTCGAACAGCGGCTCCAGGTCCTCGGAGTCCGGCATGGCGGCGTCCTCGGGACGGTTGAGCGAGGCGCGGCCGGCCTTGGCCGAGGCGTAGACGATCGGGAAGTCGATCTGCTCCTCGGTGGCGTCCAGGTCGATGAAGAGCTCGTAGACCTCGTCCACGACCTCCTTGATCCGGGCGTCGGGGCGGTCGACCTTGTTGATGCACAGGATGACCGGCATCTTGGCGGCGAACGCCTTGCGCAGCACGAACCGGGTCTGCGGCAGCGGGCCCTCGGAGGCGTCGACCAGCAGCACCACACCGTCGACCATGGACAGACCCCGCTCGACCTCGCCGCCGAAGTCGGCGTGGCCGGGGGTGTCGATGATGTTGAGCGTCATACCGCCGTGCTTGACCGCGGTGTTCTTCGCGAGAATGGTGATGCCCTTCTCGCGTTCGAGGTCGTTGGAGTCCATGACACGGTCGTCCACGTCCTGGTTGACGCGGAACGCGCCCGACTGCCAGAGCATGGCATCCACGAGAGTGGTCTTGCCGTGGTCGACGTGCGCGATGATCGCGATGTTCCGCAGGTCGTCGCGGCTGTTCAAAGGCATGATGGAGTCTCACTCTGTGATCGTGGAGGCGGCCGCGGAACCTGCGGCCCTCCTATTTTAGTTGATCCGGACAATCGCTCTCACGCCTCTGACAGATGAAGTGCGGCAATTCACGCTCCGAGCCCCTTGTCTCCGCCTGATGAGGCCGGTCGCGACCGGCCGCCGGACCGATCCCTAAGCTCGGTTCCATGCCTTACGCACCGTCGTTCCCCGTGATGCTGATGACCCGGGACAATCTGCGGATCGACGCCGCGCACACCCCGCCGCGCGGGGCGGCCGACCTCGGGATCGTGCTGGCCCACGGCTTCACCGGATCGCACCGGGAACGCGCCACCCGCCGCATCGCCCACGTGCTCAGCGGGTTCGGCGGGGTGGTGGCGTTCGACTTCCGGGGGCACGGCCGCTCGGGAGGACTGTCGACGGTGGGCGACCTGGAGATCCTCGACGTGGACGCGGCGGTGCGGCACGCGCGGGCGATCGGCTACCGCAAAGTGGTGACCGTCGGGTTCTCCCTGGGCGGGGCGGTGGCCCTGCGGCACGCGGGGGTGCTCGGCGGGGTGGACGCGGTGGTGTCGGTGAGCGCGCCGGCGCGGTGGTACTACCGGGGGACCCGGCCGATGCGCCAGGTGCACTGGGCGATCGAGAGGCCGGTCGGGCGGCTGTTCACCCGGCTGGGCAAGAACACCCGGATCATGAAGGGCGTGTGGGACCCGCTGCCGCTGGCGCCGTACGCGGCGGCCGCGCGGATCTCACCGGCGCCGCTGCTCGTCGTGCACGGGGACGCGGACCCGTTCTTCCCCCTCGACCACGCGTACCAGATCTACGGGTACGCGGGCGAGCCGAAGGAACTGTGGATCGAGCCCGGGTACGGCCACGCGGAGTCGGCGGCCACCCCGGAGCTGGTCCGCCGCATCGGCGGGTGGGCCGTCGCCCGTTTCGGTCCGCCGGAAGGTGTTTACTCCTCTTGAGGATTGACGACGACGGGGGACGGAGCGCATGCGGAGCATCTACATGGCGGGTCTCGGGCGGGGAGACGGCAGGCAGATCGTCGAGCTCGGCCTGATGGAGCTGCTCACCCGGAGGGCCGGCCGCACGGGGGTGTTCCGGCCGATCACCGGGGACGGCGAGGACCGCATCCTGGACCTGCTCAGGAGCAGGTACCGGCCCGCCGCCGCGGCGACGGGGGTGAGCGCCGAGGAGGCCGCGGAGATCTACGCGGAGCGGGGCGTCGAGGATCTCGTCGGCCGGCTGGTCGCCCGCTTCCACACGCTGGAGCGGGAGTGTGACGCGCTGCTGGTGCTCGGCAGCTACTTCGACACCGACGACCTGCCGCGCGAGCTGGGTTTCAACGCCCGCCTGGCCGCCGAGTTCGGCGCCCCGGTGATCGTGGTGGTGGGCGCGCACGGCGACGCCGCCGAGGAGATCGCGGCCGAGATGCGCACCGGCTACCAGGTCTTCTCCGATCTGGGCTGTACCGTGCTCGCGGTGATCGCCAACCGGGTGCCCGAGGGCACGGTCGTCGACTGTGCGCTCCCGGTCCCCTGCTACACCATCCCCGAGCGGCCGTCGCTGTCGGCGCCGACCGTCGGGCAGGTCATGCGGGCGGTGGACGCGGAGCTGATCCAGGGCGACGAGGACAGCCTGCTCCGCGACGTGTTCGGATTCGTGTTCGGCGGTGCGACGCTCCCGGTGTTCCTGGAGCACCTGACCGACGGCGCGCTGGTGATCGCGCCGGGCGACCGCGCGGACCTGCTGCTGGTCTCGCTGGCCGCCGAGGCGGCCGGTACGGTGAGACCGGCCGGGGTCGTGCTCACCGTGGGGGAGCGGCCCACGACGACCGTACGGGCGCTCACCGCCCGTCTGGCGCCCAGCATGCCGGTGCTCGCGGCCGACGGGGGCAGTTTCGAGGTGGCGACCGTCCTGGCGGACCTGGAGGGGCGGCTCACCGCGGACAACCCCCGCAAGATCGAGACGGCCCTGGGCCACTTCGACGCCCACGTGGACGCCGCCGCCCTGGCCGACCGGATCGAGCTGACCCGCTCGAAGCGGGTCACCCCGATGATGTTCGAGCACACCCTGCTGGAGCGGGCGCGGACCGACCGGCGGCACATCGTGCTGCCCGAGGGCGAGGAGGATCGCATCCTGCGGGCGGCGGACATCCTGCTGCGGCGCCGCATCGTCGACATCACCCTGCTGGGCAGGGAGGACGTGGTGCGGCGGCGGATCGCCGACCTCGGCCTCGACCTGTCGGGGGTGACCGTCGTCGACCCGCTGACCTCGCCGCTGCGCGAGTCGTTCGCCCAGGACTACGCCGGGTTGCGGGCGCACAAGGGCATCACCTTCGAGCGGGCCGTGGACGTGCTCGCCGACGCCAACTTCTTCGGCACGATGATGCTGCACCGGGGCCTCGTGCACGGCATGGTCTCCGGGGCCGCGCACACCACGGCCGCGACGATCCTGCCCGCCTTCCAGGTCATCAGGACGGTCCCCGGCACCTCGATCGTCTCCTCGGTGTTCTTCATGTGCCTGGCCGACCGGGTGCTCGTCTACGGCGACTGCGCGATCAACCCCGACCCGGACGCCGAGCAACTCGCCGACATCGCGATCTCCTCGGCCCGTACGGCGGAGCGCTTCGGCATCGAGCCGAGGGTCGCGATGCTGTCCTACTCCACCGGTGAGTCGGGCAGCGGCGCCGACGTCGACAAGGTCCGCGCCGCCACCGCCCTGGTCGCCGAGCGAGCGCCGGACCTGCTGGTCGAGGGACCCATCCAGTACGACGCGGCGGTGGACGCCCGCGTCGCCGCGGCCAAGCTGCCCGGGTCGCGGGTCGCCGGCCGGGCGACCGTGCTGATCTTCCCGGACCTGAACACCGGCAACAACACCTACAAGGCGGTGCAGCGCTCGGCCGGTGCCGTCGCGGTCGGGCCGGTCCTGCAGGGGCTGCGCAGGCCGGTCAACGACCTGTCACGCGGCGCCCTGGTCGACGACATCGTGAGCACCGTCGCCATCACCGCCATCCAGGCACAGGAGGTCACGCTGTGAGCCGGGTGCTGGTCCTCAACTCCGGGTCGTCCTCGGTGAAGTACCGGCTGCTGAGCGGTGCCGAGCACCTGGCCTCGGGAGTGGTGGAGCGGATCGGCGAGCTCGGCTCCCCGGTGCCCGACCACCGGGCGGCCCTGAAGGTGGTCGCCGACCTGCTCGCCGCCGAGGGGCTGGGGCTCGACTCTCCCGAGCTCGTCGCGATCGGGCACCGGGTGGTGCACGGCGGCACGACCTTCACCGAGCCCACACTGATCACCGACGGGGTGGTCAGGAAGATCGAGGAGCTCATCCCGCTCGCCCCCCTGCACAACCCCGCCAACCTGACCGGGATCGAGGTGGCGCGGCGGCTCCGCCCCGATCTGCCGCAGGTGGCCGTCTTCGACACCGCCTTCCACGCGACGATCCCCCCGGCCGCCTCGACGTACGCGATCGACCAGGCGGTGGCCGAGCGGCTGGGTGTGCGGCGCTACGGCTTCCACGGCACCTCACACGCGTACGTCTCCCGCCAGGCCGCGCTCCTCACGGACCGGCCGGAGGCCAACGTGATCGTCCTGCACCTCGGCAACGGGGCCAGCGCCTCGGCGGTGGCCGCGGGGCGGTGCGTGGACACGTCCATGGGCATGACCCCGCTGGAGGGCCTCGTCATGGGCACCCGCAGCGGTGATCTGGACCCGGCGATCGTCCTCTATCTGGCGCGTGCCGGAGGCATGTCCCTCGACGAGATCGACGTGCTGCTCAACCGCCGCAGCGGGATGCTCGGCCTCTGCGGTGACAACGACCTGCGCGCGGTGGCGGAGCGGGTGAGCGAGGGCGACCCGGACGCCGAGCTGGCCATGTCGGTCTACTGCCACCGGCTCCGCAAGTACGTCGGCGCCTACTACGCGGTCCTCGGCACCGTCGACGTCATCGCCTTCACCGGGGGGGTGGGGGAGAACTCCGCGTTGGTCAGGGAGCGGTCGCTGGCCGGTCTCGGGGCGCTCGGCATCACTGTGGACCCGGCGCGCAACGTGCGGGGCGGCACGATCATCTCCCCCGACGGAGGCGGTGTGCGGGTCGCGGTGATCCCCACGGACGAGGAGTTCGAGATCGCCAGGCAAACTCTGCTGGTGGTTTCGCGAACCAACGGGGGATAGGGCACGTCTACCCATGGTGGACGTGCGAAATCCGCCGGGAGTGCTCCGGGGACACGGGCCGTCGTTCGACGGGCCGTGGGACGGTCAGGCGGTCGCCCAGCGTCGCGGGGGCGTGCTGGGCCGTACGTCCGGCGGGGGTGCCCGTACGGCTTACGGGCACCCCCGAAGGCTCCGGATCAGCCCAGGCGGGCGATCGACTTGTACTCCAGGAAGGACGACAGTCCCTCGGGGCCCAGTTCGCGACCGAGGCCGCTGCTCTTGAAACCGCCGAAGGGCGAGCTGGTCTCTACCATGTAGAGGTTGACGCCGTAGGTGCCGGCGCGCACCTGGCGGGCGATGTCCATGCCGTGCTCGGTGTCGGCGGTCCACACCGTCCCGGCCAGGCCGTAGTCGCTGTCGTTGGCGATCCGGATCGCGTCGGCCTCGTCCTCGTACGGGATCACCGCCAGGACCGGGCCGAAGATCTCCTCACGGGCGATGCGCATCTCGTTGGTCGCCCCGGCGAAGACGGTCGGGGCCACGTACCAGCCGCGGTCGTGAGGGCGGTCGAGGCCGCCGACGACGGCCTTGGCCCCCTCGTCAAGGCCGATCTTGATGTAGCCCTCGACCCGCTCCTGCTGCCGCTTGGCGACCAGCGGGCCGATACCGGTCGCCGGGTCGGACGGGTCGCCGACCTGCATGCCCCGCACCATCCCCGAGACCGCGTCCACGACCTCGTCGTAGCGGTTGCGCGAGGCCAGGATGCGGGTCTGGGCGATGCAGGCCTGGCCGTTGTTCATCAGCGAGGCGATCGACAGGAAGCCCATCGCGGAGGACAGGTCGCAGTCGTCCAGGATGATCGCCGCGGACTTGCCGCCCAACTCCAGCGTGCAGCGCTTGAGCTGCTCGCCGCAGATCGCCGCGATGCGGCGCCCGGCGGCGGTGGAGCCGGTGAAGGCGACCTTGTCCACGCCCGGGTGGGAGACCAGGTGCTCGCCCGCCTCGCGTCCGGCGGCGACGATGTTGACGACACCGTCGGGGATACCGGCCTCCTTGACCATCTCGGCCAGCGGGTAGGCGTCGAGCGGGGTCTCCGGCGCGGGCTTGACCACGATCGTGCAGCCTGCGAGGAGGGCGGGGGCCAGCTTGATCATGATGACGAACTGCGGGACGTTCCACGGGACCACGGCGGCCACCACGCCGACCGGCTCGCGGCGTACGGTCACCGAGCCGAACGTGCCCGGACGCTCCTCCTCGACGGGGAAGGTCTTGCCGAGCTCGGCGTAGTACTGGAGCATGCCGAGCGGCTGCGGGGCCTGGGCCATCTGGGAGAAGGTAATCGGGGAGCCCATCTCCAGCGTGATGATCTCGGCCATCTCGCCCTGGCGGGCCGCGTAGAGCTCGGCGAGCCTGGACAGGACGGCGGCGCGCTCGGGCATCGTCATCCGGGGCCACGGGCCGTGGTCGAACGCCTGCCGGGCGGCGGCCACCGCCCGGTCCATGTCGGCGGCGGTGCCGTCGGGGACCCGGCCGACCACCTCCTCGGTGTGCGGGGAGATGACGTCGATGGTGCCGGTCCCGGCGGGGGCCACCCAGTCGCCCCCGATGAAGAGCGTGTCGTGCTGGCGCATGATGTGTTGCCTCCTGGTGGCGGGCCAGAGTCACAATTTGAGCGAATGCTTGCTTGGACAGTGTGTGTCATCCGTGGGGAAGGGCGCCACAAGCCCCACCGCTGCTTGAGACCGAATCATGTTCTGTCTCCGATGGCAAGGGTGACGGAAGTCTCTGCCGGATGGGCGGGGTGGGGCGCCCTGTGCGAGGATTCATCAGGGTTAAACCAGTGACACGTCAGGAAATGTTCAGTCAGATCACCCTAAATGGGCAGATGGTTCGTCAATGGTGCGCGAGTTCCTCCGTTCCGGTGGCGAGCCTCAAGATCGTCTTCTATAGTTTCGCTCCGTCCATGAGGGGGGCGCCGGAGGTGAGCGAAGCGTGAGACCGACTCGCTCGGCGATCCTGGCCGCCCTGCTCGCGGTGCTGCTCCTGTCGCCGGCCGTGGCGGGGGCGGCCCCGCTACGCGCGGCCAAGCCCAACCCGGAGGCCGAGCTCAAGAGGCTGACCCGGGAAGCGGCCGAGATCAACAAGAACTACCGCGGCCAGGTGCAGAGCCTGGAGGAGACCCGGGTCCAGGCCAGCAAGGCCACCGTCAACGCCAAAAGCCTCAAACGCGCCCTGGCGGCGGCCGAGGCCGACATCGTGCGCTTCGCCCAGACCGCCTACATGGGCGGCGCCCTGGACGACGGCAGCCTGCTGAGCTTCCAGGGCGACCCCACCATGGCCCTCAGCCAGGCCGCCACCATGTCCTACCTGGCCAGCCGCCGTGCCACCCAGCTCAACCGGGTCAAGAGCCTCATCAAGAAGGCCAAGACCGCGGAGAAGACCGCCGACGCGAAGATCGTCGCGCTCAAGAAGGACATCGCCGACCTCAAGCGCCAGCGGGTCAGGATCGAGGGACTGCTGGCCAAGTACGGCTTCCAGACCCCCTCGGGCAACGGCGGCCTGACCCCCCGCACGGTCACCATGCGCAACACCGTGCTGCAGACCTTCCCCATGCCCTACGGCTACGGCTGCCTCCGCCCCGGCGACCCGGGCGACCACGGCACCGGTCGGGCCTGCGACTTCATGATGAGCACCGGTGGCCGCGTCCCCACCCCCGACGCCCTGGAGCGCGGCAACCGCCTCGCCCAGTGGGCCATCGACAACGGCAACAAGTACGGGGTCATGTACATCATCTGGCAGCAGAAGTACTACGACGTCCGCACCGGCGCCGGCTGGAAGATGATGTCCAACCGAGGCGGCAACACCGCCAACCACATCGACCACGTACACATCTCGATGTTCTGAGCTGCTGGGTCCCTGAACGTCTCCTCCTGCGGGCAGGTGAGACGGCGAACGAGCGAGGGCTCCGCGGGAACATTTGTCCAAGACCGATGGTCGACCGCCCGTGCATATTCTCCGCATGAGTGAGTACGACGTTGAGTGTTCGCACGGCATGCACGTGGTCCACGACGGCCCTCGGCAGGCGCGGCCGCTGTTGCTCATCCACGGATCGGGGGCCTCGAGCAGCACCTGGAGCCCGGTGGTCCCGGCACTGGCCGACCATCATCACGTCATCCGGGTCGACCTCCCGGGCTGCGGCCAGTCCCCGCCCGCGCCGTCGTACGACGTGCCCGCGCAGGCGGGCCAGGTGGCGGCGCTGCTGGACGAGCTCGGTCTTCGTCAAGTCGCCGTGGCCGGGCACTCCAGCGGCGGCTACGTCGCCACCGCGCTCGCCGAGCAACGTCCCGACCTGGTGGGTTCGCTCGCACTGATCAGCAGCGGCCCAAGTCCCGACGCGCTCCTTCGGCAGCCGCTCCTCCTGCGGATCCTGCTGGCCCCGCCTTTCGGCCCGCTCCTGTGGTCGCGGCGTTCGGATGCGCTGATCCGCAGGGGGATCAGCACGACGGCCGCTCGCCCGGTGGACATCCCGGACGATGTGGTCGCCGACGTGCGGGGGACCACCTACCGCACGATGAGGACGGTGCTGCGCTGGAACACCGCCTACATCACCGAGCGGAGCGTGCCCGAGCGTCTCGCCGCCCTAGAGGTCCCCGTACTGGTGATCTTCGGAGCTGCCGACCCCCGCTGGGAGCCGTCGTCGGCGCACCGGTACGACGTGGTGCCGAACGCGCAGGTCGAGCTGCTGCCCGGCGTCGGACACCTACCCATGTTCGAAGCGCCCAGGACGACCGGCGAACTGCTGCTGGACTTCGCGACAACGGCCGCCGACAGCCCGCCCATGATCCCTGAGACCTAGACTGGTCACGTGTTGTCGACCGGGACGCCATTCTCCTGGGCGGCGGTGGACGTCGCAGTCCCGCGCCTGTCAGGTCGGCTGCCGGGGGTCACCATGGCCGGGTTCCGCCATCGTGCCCCCGGACTCGTGGACATCGCCATGGTCGCGCACCCATCCGTCACCCTGATCGTCGATCTGAGCGAGGGGGAAGGCGTCGTTTACGACGTCCATGGCCGGCGCGAGCGCGGCAGCGTCGTCGTCGGGCTCCTCCCTGGTGATCTTCGGGTAGCCGGCTGTGGGGTCGGCGAGTGCCTCCAGATCCGGCTGGAGCCGGTCGTGGCGGGTGCGGTGCTCGGCACATCGGCCGAGCTCAGCGGGACGGTGGTGTCGCTCAAGGACGTCTGGGGCCGCGACGCCGGGCGAGCCGAGGACAGGCTGCGCACCGCCGCGTCGTGGGACGAACGGTTCACGATCGCGGTCGAGATCCTCAGCCGTCGGCTGGGCGACCGTCCGCCGGTCGATCCGGAGGTCGCCTACACCTGGCGGCGGGCGCTCACCAGCCGGGGGCGGGTGCGGATCGACGGCCTGGCGGACGAGGTCGGCTGGAGCCGCAAGCGCCTGTGGTCCCGCTTCCGGTCCCAGCTCGGCATCACCCCCAAACGCGCCGCCCAACTCGTGCGCTTCGACCACGCCGCCCACCTTCTGGCGGCGGGTCATGCCGCCGCCGGCGTCGCCACCCGGACCGGCTACGTCGACCAGTCACATCTCCACCGCGAGGTCAAGGCGTTCGCCGGGCTCACACTCACGGCCGTGGCCGTCGCGCCGTGGCTCGCGATCGACGACGTCGCATGGCCGGCCTCATCGCCGACCCGGCGATGACGGGCATCCCACGGCATCGGCACGAGCACGGCCGGAGATCATCGGTCAGGGCATATCGCCGTGTCCGTACTCATCGAGTGGGACGTTCTGTGCCCTGACCAATGACGCCTGATGGCTCGAAGCCGTGGACCGTCTTCAAGGAAGTGAGCTTCCCCCGCAGCCTGGACGCCGGCGTGTCGACCGCGGCGATGCACACGGCATGAGATGGCGGTGAGCGCAGGCGTACAGCCCCGGACGGCCGAAAATCGCTTGCCTCGCGTGGTGGGCTCGGGGAACGTGGTGTTCATGACGCTCTGACGGACAGCACCCCGCCACTCCGAGATGCCACGGCGCCGACGCGTCCCGCAACGCTGTCACCCCATACCCCTTTGAGGGAAGAGAGCCTTTTGTCTCAGCAACACTCCCGGCCGGAGTCCCCGCCGCCGTCCACCACGGCCACGGGCCCGGCCACCATCACCGTGTTCGCCTCCCCCGCGAGCTGGATCGAGTCCGACGCCCTCGCGCAGTGCCACCAGGTGGCCGCCCTCGACGGCATGGTGCACGTCGCCGCCATGCCGGACCTGCACCCCGGCAAGGGCGCCCCGATCGGCGCCGCCATGGCGTCGACCGTGCTGTACCCGTTCCTGGTGGGCTCCGACATCGGTTGCGGCATCGCCGTGTTCCCCATGAAGCTCAAGCGCGCCGTACCCGAGAAGCTCGCCGCCCGCTTCCCCGACCTCGATCGCGCGCTGGATCCCGAGCGGGATGCCGACGACCCGGCCTGGGCCGTGGTGAAGGGCGATATCCCCGCCGGTCACGTCGAGGGCCTCGGGACGGTCGGCCGGGGCAATCATTTCGTCGAGCTGGCGCGGATCGGGACCGTCTTCGAGCCGGGCCACGCGAGCCGTCTCGGACTCGCCGACGGCGACCTGGTTCTCATCGTCCACAGTGGTTCCCGGGGGCTGGGCGAACGGATCCTGCGGGCGCACACCGCGGCCTGTGGCGCGGGCCCCGCCCCTGATCCGGGCGCCTACCTGGCGATGCACGACGACGCCGTACGCTGGGGATCGCTCAACCGGCGGTTGATGGCCGCCCGGGTCGCCCATGCCCTGGGGGCCGAGCCCGCCGAGCCGCTCGTCGACCAGTGCCACAACCTGGTCGAGGTTCGCGACGGGGTCTACCTGCACCGCAAGGGGGCGGCGCCGGGTGACGGCCGCGACGTGCTCATCGCCGGTACGCGAGGCACCCCCTCCTACCTCGTGGCCGCCCACGCCGGGCCGGACGCCGGCCATTCCGTCGCGCACGGCGCGGGCCGCAAGATGTCGCGTGCGGACGCCCTGCGCCGGGGCCGGGCCAAGCACACGGTCGAGGAGCTGTGCCGCACACCGGTGGGGTCGCTGGTGGTGTGCGGAGACCGCCAGCTGCTCTTCGAGGAGGCGCCGACGGCCTACAAGCGCATCGAGCAGGTGATCTCCGACCTCGTCGACCATGACCTGGCCACGCCCGTGGCCACCACGGTCCCTCTGGTCACCTACAAGACGCCCGACCTCGGGTCCACACCCCGGCGGGACCGGCGCCGCGAGCGAGGCGCGCGGTGAGCGTCCACCTGCTCCTGTCGGCCGGGCGTGGCCCGCAGGAGTGCGCCTGGGCGCTGGCCCGGCTGCTGCGCCGCCTGGAAGCCGACGCCACCCGGCAGGACCTGGAGACCCATCGGGTCGAGACCGTTCCCGGTGACCGGCCCGGCACCTACCGATCGGTCCTGATCCGGCTCTCGGGAGCCGGCGCCGAGGCGTTCGCCGCCTCGTGGACCGGAACCCTGTGCTGGCAGGCTCCCAGCCCGTACCGGGCCGGCACGGGCCGGAAGAACTGGTACGTCATCGCCCAACCGTGCCAGGTCGACATTCCGCGCACGACGTTCGCGGAGGCGGACGTCGACATCGTCGCCTGCCGCACCGGCGGCCCCGGCGGTCAACATCGAAACAAGGCCAGCACGGCGGTACGGGCGACGCACCGGCCCTCGGGGATCGTCGTCGTGGTCGACACCGAGCGGCGGTTCAGCCTCAACCGCCGCATCGCCATGCGGTTGCTGCGACAGCGCATCGAGGACGGCGACGAGACGGCGGGGCGCGCCGTCACCACCGCCCGCCGCCGCGTCCACGACGAGCTCGTACGCGGCAACCCCACCCGCATCGAACGCCCGGAAACGCCGAAGCAGGACCTGGCCTCACCGGAGCAGACACGCCGGCGACCGTGACGGTCCACCCGGCCGTGCCCTACCGAGGAAGACGAACGGTTCCGGTCGCCCCTCGGGCACACGCCGGTACCCATGAGGAGGCCGTCGGCCTGGCCGGTCGACGGCCGTTCCCCACTACAGAGGATCATCAGGTTGTTCGACCGCGGGTGCGGGCGACGGCCCTTCCCGGTTCGTGGTGCCTGCCATTGGGGTGGCCCAGTCCTCCGAGGTGTTCGCCCAGGTCATAGCGCGATACGAGGGCTCCTGCCGGCGATCTGGAGGTCGTCGTCCGCCGGTGAAAATCGGGTGACATCTCGCATCGCCTGCCGCAATGCTGGGACGGGCGATGAGTTTTGTCGGTGGCATCGGTCAGTCTTTGCATGACCACGACTTCTCGCGAGACCCAAGGCCAGGGCGCCAGCCCAGCCATGACCGCGTCGTGTCCGACAACCCCGATTGAGGTGCCGTGCTCAGCCCACAGCTCGACTCACCAGCCAAGCCCGCGACCGCCGTCTCAGGTCGCACCCCGGCCGTGATCCGGCTGCTGGTGCTCGCCACGTTCGTGGTCATCCTCAACGAGACGATCATGATCAACGCGATCCCGCGGCTGATGGAGGCGCTGCACATCACCGAGCAGACCGCACAGTGGCTCTCGACCGCCTTCATGCTGACCATGGCCGCCGTCATCCCGATCACCGGATGGTTCCTGCAGCGGGTGTCCACCCGCAGCGCGTACACCACCGCGATGGGCCTGTTCCTGCTCGGCACGGCGTTGGCCGCCGTCGCGCCGTCGTTCGAGGTGCTGCTGGGCGCCCGCATCATCCAGGCGTCCGGGACGGCTGTGATGATGCCGCTGCTGATGACCACGCTGATGCAGGTGGTGCCCGAGACGGACCGGGGCCGGGTGATGGGCAACGTCTCCCTGGCCATCTCGGTCGCGCCCGCCATGGGCCCGACGGTCTCGGGGGTGATCCTCCAGTTCGGGTCCTGGCGGCTGCTGTTCGCCGTGGTGCTCCCCATCGCCGCCGTGATCACATGGCGCGGCCTGAAGCAGCTCAAGAACGTCGGAGAGCCCCGGTTCAGCACCATCGACTGGTTGAGCGTGGTGACCGCCGCCGTCGGCTTCGGCGGCCTGGTCTACGGGCTCAGCTGGTTCGAGGGTGGTGACGTCCGCGTCGCCGTCGCGATCGTGGCGGTCGGCCTGGTGGCCATCGCCGTCTTCGTCGTCCGCCAGCTGGCGCTGCAGAAGCGCGGCGTACCGCTGCTGGACCTGCGTACCCTGCGCCACCGCACCTATACGGTCGCGCTGATCCTGATGTCGGTGGCCTTCATGGCGATGCTCGGCTCGATGATCCTGCTGCCGCTGTACCTGCAGAACGTCCGCGAGCTCAGTCCCCTGCAGACCGGACTCCTCGTGATGCCGGGCAGCCTCGCGATGGGGCTGCTCGGTCCGACCGTCGGCCGCCTGTTCGACCGGTTCGGCGGCCGGGTTCTGGTCATCCCCGGCGCGATCGGGATCACGCTCGCGCTCACCGGCTTCACCCAGGTCACGATGACCATGCCGTTCTGGCAGCTTCTCGGTCTGCACGCGCTGCTGATGGTGAGCCTGGCCGCGACCTTCACCCCGGTGTTCACCCTCGGGCTCGGAGCGGTTCCACCGCCGCTCTACTCCCACGCCAGCTCGATCCTGAGCACGCTGCAACAGGTCTCCGCGGCCGTCGGCACCGCACTCGTGATCACCGTGATGAGCGCGCGAGCCGAGGCACTGAGATCCGCGGGAGCCACGGAGGTGCTCGCCAACCTGGACGGCATGCGGCTGGCCTTCGTCATCGGCGCGGTGTTGTCCGTGGTCGTGGTCGTCACCGCCTTGCTCCTACCGGCCCGAGCGGACAGCGCCGACGAGTTCGAGGAGGCCGACCGATGAAACCGGCGTGACGGCGGTGAAGTGGGGCACCGTGGTCTATCTCCGCCTGATGCCCGTGGACGCCGATAGACGATCTCGGACTGGCCGCGAACGCCGGTGTCGGCAAATGTGCCGGACGACCGCGGTGCCCCAGGACGTGATCACGTCCTGGCGCCTTCGGAGCGCCCCGGGTGTGTCGCTCAGCGCTCGCGCCGGCGTCGGGTCTTACCGCCCACTCCGCCGAACAGCGCCAGGCCCCTCACCACGATCACCGGCGCCGACGGGTCGACGTCCGAGCTGCCGTGCACGTCGAAACCGCCGAAGATGCCGACGCCATGGCAGCGCACTTCCACCCCCTTGGGCACGATGATCTCGGCCCCACCGAAGATCGCGTTAACCGTGATCTCGACCTCTTTCGCCTCGAACTCTGCGTCGGTCAGGTCGAACCGCAGGCCGCCGAAGACGGCCAGCGCTCTGGTCCGCCGCCGCACCCGCCAGCGGCCCTTGCGCTCGGAACCGCCGAAGATGGCGATGACGTTCTCGGGTTCGGGGTTCGCCCCCGGCAGGTAGGACACCGGGTTCGCGGCCGGACGCTGCCGCTCGACCTGCAGGTCATTGGTGAGGACTTCGAGCTCTCCCACGGTCTTGGCCTGGTAGAGCCTGTCCAGGCGCTCGGAGTACTCCTCGTGGCTCAGCTGGCCGGTGCTCAGGGCTTCACCGAGCAGGGTGCTGACCTGCTCCCTGTTGCTGTCCGAGGCGCGCAGGTGCGACATCTGGGAGTCCCTACGCTGAGGGGGATTTTCCATGCTGGTCACGATAGTTCTCATTCATCCTGACGGGGAACTCACCAAGGGGGTCGGTCACGTTCAGCTCACCCCCGCCTCGGTGACGCCGGCCGGACGCCGGGTTCCTCACCTCGTATCCAACCTGTACGGCTCCATCTACCGCGGCGGCGAAACGAACCGGTCAGGTCAGCGACCGGATCGGCTACGCCGTGCCAACCAGTCGGCGATGACGACGAAGTCGGTGTGCGTGAGGCCACGGCGAGGATCAATGCGATGAAGGAGTGCCTGCCCGTGATGGTGTGCGGACACCCAGGCACGATCGGGGTCGGTGATCTCGTCGTCGACCCAGACGAAGGAGCGTCCGGCCGCCCAGTCGACCAGGCCGCGGGTCTTCCAGTGCAGCGGGCTCTTCTCCTCCGAGTCCGGCCAGTCCACTACCGGTAACTCGGGCAGCCCGAGCAACGGACCGATCACCTCGTTCGCGTCGGCCATCCATGTCGTCGCCCACACGAGGTCGCACGGCAACGCCGACAACCGCGGCCCGTGTCGGGGGTCGATCCTGGACAGCAACGGGTTCGCCCCGATCGGCAGCGGCACTGCCCGGTCGCCGAGGTGCCCGCCGGGACGCAGGTCGGGCGCTCCGAACGGGATGAGTGGTCCGTCGACGTCGAGGAACAGCAACGGGCGGTCCGGGGAACCAAGCACTGCCGCAGGATAACGGTGGTCGGTCACAGCGGAGGCGCCACTCCCTCGGCGACGGCACGGTCCATGCCGGCCGGCATCGCGGCGAACCGTTCGGTGGTGATCGTCCACGCCTACGGGGCGGAACTCGTCGTCCCCCACGCCTGAAGCGGCCGGGGCGCTGCCCTTCCTGCTCTTCGGCGGACTCCGGGTGCTCGCCGCCTGGGAACGTCCCGAACAGACCAACGTGGCCTGGGTGACGTTCGTGGTCGGGGTGCACTTCGTCGCGTTGGCGCCCGTGTGGAAGGACTGGAGCATCGCCGTACCCGGTGTGGTTCTCACCCTGCTCGGCGTCGCCGGTCTCGTTCTGGCGGCGACGGCTGCCGTCGACTGGGTACCGTTCGTCAGCGGTGTGCTGTCCGGGGTGGTGCTCCTGCTCGGCACCGCCACCTTCGGCTGGCGCGCCATGACGGCTCGGACGGCCTAGCCGGTCCGGATGCTCCCTTGGTCGATCGAGGAGGAGCCGGCCGGGGTGAAGCGCGTGTGGACACTAGACCAGGTAAACGGGAGCGAGGTCGACGAAGATGCGGTAGTCCGTGATCAGGCCGTCGTCGCGGGTGCGCCAGATCGACACGGCCACGACTCCGGTGTCCTTGCCGTCGAGCCGCCGGTAGGTCACCTCGGTCTCGGCGATGATGTCGGCGCCCACCTGCCAGTTCCTGACGATCCGGTGCCGCAGGCCGCCGATGGTGGAGAAGAACGCCCGCAACCCGGCGGCGATGGCCGCACGTCCCGTCATCGGCTCGGCGTTGCCGAACACCAGCGTGGCGTCCTCGGCCAGCAACCGCACGAACTCGTCGGGGTCGAACGAGTCGACTGTCTGGAAAACGCGTCGCACCACGTCTTCGGTCATGCCGATCCTTCCTCACACAGTCGGGATCACTGGTGGGGACGATACGGAGCGAGGGGCGACGCGCAACTATCGCCAAGGTGGGTGTCTCATGCCTTGCGCCGAACCGTCCCCGGCATCCCCCGCCCGGCGGACGCCTCATACCTGTCCGCGTCCCTAGCCTGATCGCGAAACCAGGAGGGGCACATGGCCGGAACCGATCGGCGTGGCTGGCAGGACACGGCGGTGAAGCTGGCGGAGGAGCGGCGCTGGGCGGAGCTGTGGGACCTGGTCCAGCAGCGGGTCCCCCTCGTCGAGGCGGACCGTGTCCTGCCGCTGTTCGACGAGCGGTGGCGGCCGGACGGCCCGGCACGCTCCCTGTTCGACCTGCTCGCCGCGACCCCGGCTGGAATCGTGGAGGAGGCGTGCGCCACCCTGACCGCCGACCCCTTGCTCGAAATCTCCGTCGACGGCTGGATCGTCACCGGCTCGCTGTCCCCGGACGGCCGATGGCTGGCGGTCTGCACAAGAGGTTGGACCTCCGTTCGCCGCCACGAACTCCAGGTGTTCGACCTCGACGACGGACGCCAGGTCGCCCGCCGGGCGGGCGACGCCGACTCCGGGGTGATGCTGAACCAGGGCAGGTCCATCTTCAGCATGGACTGGATCCCGCCGAATCCCTCTCTCGGTCTCGTGCGCAACGCCGCGGAGAGGACGATGCTGCAGCCCGAGGAGTTCTCCCTGATCGCGGCGCTGAGCTGGCTGGACCACGACCGTTTCGCGGTGCTTGCCCGGCACCACCCCGGCTGGGCCGCGATCCGGAGCCCGCCGCCTGCCACCTGACCTACTACACCGGCGCCGGCGAGCGTATCGAAGAGGTCACCATGGAGGAGGACCTGGTCTGGGGCGAGCAGGGGCTGAACATCCTGCCGTCGCACATGGCCGCCGACCCGTCCTCCGGCCGGCTCGCCGTGGACGGCCGTACGCTGCGCATCATCGAGCCGCCCTGCCATGTCCTGGCCCGCTCACCGGAACAGGAGCACTATCGCGAACTGTGCTTCCTCTCCCCGGACCGCCTGGCCGCGGCGGGCAACGAGTGCCTGGAGATCTGGCAGGCGACCGGCGCGACCCTGGAACGGGTACGAGGCATCGGCCTGCGCCCGCGCCGAAGGGGACACTGCCCGATTCTGATCCCGCAGCGCCAAGAGATCATGTTCCTGGACGGAACCCCTGACTCCAATACGGGCGGCGAGGTCCGCTACATCGATGCCGAGACCCTGATCGACGTCACAGGATCGCGTGAGCTGTCCGACTCGATCGGCATCGAACTGTGGCGCACCCCCGACGGCTCCCGCCACGCGCTGGCCACGGAAAGCGCGGTCCACGTGGTACGCGACCCGGCGGCCGGAGCCGTCGCCACCCTGGCCGAACGCCCCCCGTCCACCCTCCGCCCGGCCGACCTCCCGGTGCTCGACTCCGTACGGCCCGCCACGGGACCCGTGCGCCACCTGCTGGCCCTGCTGCGGGCGGTGATGCGGGCCGGATGCTCACCCGGTTGAGTCGGGGTGAAGTGCGTGTGGACCCTGGACCAGGTGGACGGGGGCGAGGTCGACGAAGATGCGGTGGTCCGTGATCAGGCCGTCGTCGCGGGTGCGCCAGATCGACACGGCCACGACACCGGCATTCTTGCCGTCGAGCCGCCGGTAGGTCGCCTCGGGCTCGGCGATGATGTCGGCGTCCACCTGCCGTCGCACACGGCCGCCGACCTGTCCTCCGGCCGGCTCGCCGTGGACGGCCGCACGCTGCGCGTCATCGAGCCGCCCTGTCATGTCCTGGCCCGCTCACCGGAACAGGAGCACTGTTGAGGGTACGGGCGAATGTCGGGTTTGACCGCCCACGCGGATGAGCCGAAGCCGGAGCGACGCACCGGCTTGCGTTGACGTCAGCGTCAAGGTCTAGCTTCGCGTATGGCGGTTCTCAGCCGCTCGGTGTGCCCGGGATGCGGCGGTAGCCTGCCCGATCCTGGGATTCGCCGGGTTTCACCTTCTGTCGTAAGAGGTCTGTGTGGAAGTTTTCATTGTCGGTGCCAGCGGATATGTCGGCGGTGCGATCGCTGACAAGCTCATCGAGCAGGAACACGAGGTTGTCGGGCTCGCCAGATCTGCTGAAGCGGCGGACGCCCTTCGCCGGAAGGGTGTGAAAGCGCATCGAGGTGAGGTCGGGGACCTCTCGCAGTGGGTCGACAGGGCCGGACAGGCCGATGCGGTGGTCTTCGCCTGGCTGGCACCCGATTCCGATGCGTTCCGGGACATGGACATCGCTGCCGTTCGGGCGGTGCTTGCCCGGCTGACCGGCAGCGGAAAGGCGTTCATCTATGTGACGGGCTCACTGGGTACGGGTGATACCGGTCCGGATGTCGAGGTCGACGTCGACACACCTGACAACCCCCCGGCTTTTCTTCGCTGGCGTTCCGACCTCGAAGCCGAGATCCGCCGCTCCTCCCACAGCGGTGTCCGGTCGGTGGTCGTGCGTGCCCCCATGGTGTACGGGCGCACCGACGGCTTCGTCGCGAGGTCTCTTCTCGCCGAGGTCAAAACCTCCGGGCGGACGCACTACGTCGGTGCCGGCGACAACCTGCTCGCCTTCGTACATGTCGAGGACCTGGCGACGTTGTGTGCCCGCGCGTTGCAGGCAGCGCCGGCCGGCGCCCTGTATCTGGCGGCCAACGGCGAATCCTTGTCCTTCAGGGACTTCGCCACGCGGGCGAGTTCCGCACTTGGCGCCGGCGGCGCCGTCGCCTCGCTGCCCCTGCAGACCGCCCTCGCCGTCATGGGACCGTTCGCAGAGGCCCTGACGTACTCCCAGCGCTTGTCCAGCGCTGCCGCCGAACAAGGACTCGGTTGGAGGCCGGCCATGCACGGTGTCGACGCGGAACTTCGTTCACTCGGGGCGGCGATGCGGAGCTGACCCCCTCACCTGTGCCGTAGCCAGGTGTAGTCGACCGGCTGGGCGGCGTTCCACTCCGCGGCCAGGTGGGCGTCGACCGGCAGGTAACCGGCTCCCCGGTAGCAGCGCAGCGCTCGGTCGTTGTCCGGGTGCACGCGCATGAAGACGTTCGCGCGGCCCGTCTCCCAGGCCAGCGCGGTCAGCCCGCGCACCAGTTCCCGCCCGATTCCCCTGCCGCGGGCGGCCGGGGCCACGATGAGGTGGGCCAGCTCGACCTCGTCCTCCTCGGCGTCGAGCCACAGTTCCCCGTAGCCGAGCGGGTCCCGGCCCTCGACGAGCAGGTGGGTCCGTACGTCCTCCCCCCGCTGCCAGCCGGCGACGACCCGGGCCGGCAGCGGGAACTCCTGCCGTCCGCACCACATCGCGACCTCCCGCGACGAGGTGGGCCAGCTCGCGACCGTGGCCGCGTGCGTCATCGCGAAGGGCTGTAGATCCATATCCGCCTCATCCATTCCGTACGTCCGGGGCGCCTCCCCTTCGGCATGGGCCGGGGAAGTGCGCGGGTGAATGTCAATCCTTCGAGTGACGCGGGCGATCCTCGGCTGCCCGCACAATTCTGGGCATGACTTCGAGCGACCTTCTACTGGAAAGAAAGATCGGCCCGGTCTCCGTCCTCGATGCGGCCGTCGCGATCGGTCTCGCGCTCTGGGCCGTCGGGTCGGCCTGGAGCGGTTACGGCGTGCCGGTGCCGTTCCTGCTGCTGGCGACCCTGCCGCTGGCCTTCCGCCGGGTGAACCCGCCCGCGGCGCTGGTCGCGACGGCTGTCGGCGGTGTCGGGCTGCTCCTCAGCGGGATCCATCCCCTGTCCAACCTCGCGATCGCCACGTCCGCCGCCCTCGCCCTCTACACCCTGTTCAGGCCGCTGCCGCGGGCGCAGGCCTGGGGGGTGACCGGGACTATCCTGGCCGGGCTGTTCATACTGGGCATACTGCTGCTCTGGAGAGGCAGATTCGAACTCGCCCTTACCGCGGTGCCCATGATCGCGTTCTGTGTCGGCGGTGTCGCGCTCCTGGCCGACCTCGCCCGTGCCCGTGGCGAGGTCAAGGAGGTCCGCCAGGAGAGCGTGGAGCAGATGATCGCCGCGCAGCGCGAGCAGGCCGCCATGGCCGAGCGGGCCAGGATCGCGCGGGAGATGCACGACATCGTGGCGCACTCCATCTCCAGGATCGCGGTGGAGGCCGAGACCGCCCCGTACACGATCAAGGATCTCGGCGAGCCGGCGCGCGAGGGCTTCGAGCAGATCGCGACCACCGCCCGCGAGACGCTGGTGGAGATGCGGCGGCTGCTCGGTGTGCTGCGCACCGACGGCGGGGCGGGCGGCACCTCGCCGCAACCGGGCCTGGCACGCGTACCCGAACTGCTGGAAGAGCACCGCAAGGCAGGGGGGACGGTCGATCTCGATGTCATCGGCGATGCCGTCCCGCTGCCCGCGGCCGTCGACCTGTCGGCGTACCGAATCCTGCAGGAGGCGCTGACCAACGCCCGCTCCCACGCGCCGGACGCGAACGTGCGCATCGAGCTCGCCTACCTGCAGGACACGCTGGCCATCAGGGTGAGCGACGACGGCCCCGGACCTTCCCCGAACGCGGGCGGCCACGGCCTGATCGGGATGCGGGAACGGGTGGTCATGCTGGGCGGCTGGCTCAACACCGGTACGGCGCCCGAGGGGGGTTTCCTCATCGAGGCGGGCCTTCCGCTGACGCAGGTGGAGGCGGCGGCGTGATCAGTGTCCTGGTCGCCGACGACCAGAGGAGCGTCAGGCACGGTTTCGCCGCGGTGCTGAACGCCCAGCCGGACGTGACCGTCGTGGGCACCGCCGCCGACGGGGCCGAGGCGGTACGGCTGGCCAGTGAGTTCCGGCCCGACGTGGCGCTGATGGACATCAGGATGCCGGAGCTGAACGGCATCGAGGCGGTCCGCCGGATCGTCGCCGACCTGCCCACCCGCGCCCTCATGATCACCACTTTCGATCTGGACGACCACGTGTACGACGCGCTCTCCGCGGGGGCGAGCGGGTTCCTGCTCAAGGACGTCAGGGCGATGGATCTGGTGGAGTCGGTCCGGGTGATCGCGCGGGGCGACGCGTTGCTCGCTCCCCAGGTGACCAGGCGGCTGATCGCCGAGTTCGCCCGGCAGCGATCCCGCTCGCACCCTCCCGCCGACCTCACCCCCCGCGAGCTGGAGGTGCTGCGGCTGATCGCGAGAGGTCTGTCCAACGCCGAGATCGCCGGGGAGCTGGTCGTCACCGAGCACACCGTCAAGACGCACGTCGCCCGGCTGCTGGCCAAACTCGGTCTGCGCGACCGCGCCCAGGCCATCGTCCACGCCTACGAGTCGGGGCTCGTCGTGCCCTACGCCTGAACGGGAACGCCCCGGCCACCCCGATGAGCGGCCCCGAGTCCCGCCGGCTGCTCTCACCGCGCTCTCCGGCCGTGACCGGCTCCTGGCCCAGGGGCGACCTCCGCGTGCCGCGGCCGGTGGCGCGGCGTCTCCGACCGGACGGTTACCCTGTGAGCCGATCACCTGGAGGTGTCGTCATGGTCGATCGTTCCGCCGGTGGGCGGTCGGGGCTCACCCGGGGCTGGCGAACGCGTGACGGGCGGACGCTGGTCGCCGGGCCGGTGGAGCCGTGGGGCGCCGGTCCACCCGGCCTCCGCGAGGTCTTCGGCGGTGAGCCCGCCGACCCGGGCGGCGGGGGAGTCCGCACCTACTACGCGCTGGACTCCTCGGGAGCGGTGCACCGGGTGTACGACACCCGGATGTTCTCGCTGGAGGACGAGCTGTACGTGACGGTGTACCGGGTCGAGGGGGACGCGCTGTACGCCCACCACTCCGTTCACGACCATCGGCACGCCGAGGCGCGGCACGAACGGTCGCTCGAATGCGCGGGGCTGGTCCCGCTGAACCCGGGCCAGGTGCCGCCGTTGGAGTCGGTCCTGGCCGCGGTCGCCGAACTGGCCGACCGGGAACGGGCCGAGGCCGCGGTCCGCGAGGGCGGGCTCGACGCGGTACGCGCCGCCTTCGCCTCGGCGCTGCCGGAGCACCCGGGGGACGGTGTGCTCCGGCTGGAGCTGACCCTGGAGGGGGAGCGGCCGGTCGTGCGGCTGAGCGGCGGGCGCGTCCTGTGGCGGGCTACCACGACGGACCACACCCACCGGGAACTGCTGGCCCTGTTGCGGGCCGTTCTGCCCGTCAGGTACGGCGACCGTCCGGTCGAGCTCGTACCGTCGCCGGCCATCGTCGACCACGATTTCTGGGACCCCTGGAACTGACGGGCAACTCAGGCGGTCGGCACCACCATGGGGGTGCCGGTGACCGGGTCGGGCACGACGACGCAGGGCAGGTCGAAGACCTCCTCGATGAGCTCGGCGTCGACGATGTCGGCGGGGGCTCCCTCCGCGACGACGCGACCGGCCTTCATCGCCACCACGTGGTCGGCGAACCGGCAGGCCTGGTTGATGTCGTGCAGCACCGCGATGATCGTGCGCCCCTCGTCGCGCAGCCGCGCGAACAGCTTGAGCAGCTGGTACTGGTGGGTGATGTCGAGGAACGTGGTGGGCTCGTCGAGCAGCAGGTAGGGCGTCTCCTGGGCCAGCACCATCGCGACCCAGACGCGCTGGCGCTGGCCTCCGGACAGCTCCTCGACGCCCCGCTCGGCCAGTTCCGCGACGCCGGCCGCGGCCATGGCCCGCTGTACGGCCCGCTCGTCCTCGGCCGACCAGGTGGACAGCATCGACTGGTGCGGGTAGCGGCCCCGGGCGACGAGCCGTCGCACGACGATGTTCTCCGGGGCGACCAGGCCCTGGGGCAGGAACCCGACCTGTCTGGCGATGGCCTTGGGCCGGTAGCCGTTCACGTCGCGGCCGTCGAAGCCGACCGTACCGGCCGAGGGCTTGAGCAGCCGGACGAAGGAACGCAGCAGCGTCGACTTCCCGCAGGCGTTGGCGCCGACGATGGCGGTGAACGCGCCGTCGGGCACGTCGAGGCTCACATGCTCCGACACCACCCGCTCGCCGTAGCCGAGGGTGATGTCCTGGGCGGTCAGGCGCGCTGCCACGGTCGCCTCACTTCCTTGAAGAGCAGCCAGATGAGATAGCACCCGCCGATCGCGGTCGTCACGACACCGACCGGCAGCGCGACCGGCGCCAGCAGCAGTTGCGCGATGAGATCGGCGGCCAGTAGCAGCACCGCGCCGGTCAGCGCCGCGGGCACCAGAGGCACCCCGGCCGCGCCGGCGAGGCGGCGGCCGATCTGGGGAGCGGCGAGCGCGATGAACACGATCGGCCCGGCGACCGCCGTCACGGTGGCGGTGCAGCCGACGCCGACCAGCACGATCAGCAACCGGAGGCGGCCCAGGCCCACGCCCGAGGTGACGGCGAGCTCGTCGCCGAGCGCGGCCTGGTGCATCGCCTGCGCCAGCGTGACGAGCAGCAGCGCGAGCACGCCGATGACCAGGAACGGCAGGCGTACCTCGTCCCAGTCGACACCGTTCAGTGAACCCGCGCTCCACCCGGTCGCGGCGATCGCGACGTCGAGCTCGGTGCGGAGCACGATCCAGGAGTTGACCGCGGTCAGGATGGCGTTCATCGCGATCCCGATGACGACCAGCCGCAGGCCGCTGAGCCCGGAGTCCAGCGAGAGCAGGTAGACGGCCGCCGCGGTCAGCAGGCCGCCTGCCACCGAACTCACCGCGAGTTGCGCGGAGGTCCCGTTCAGCACCGTGAGCGCGACCAGCGCGCCGGTGTAGGCGCCCACGTCCAGGCCGATGACGTCCGGACTGCCGAGCGGGTTGCGGGTGAGGTTCTGGAAGATCGCCCCGGCCAGCCCCAGGGCGGCACCGAAGACGAGCGCGGCGGCCACCCGGGGCAACCGCCACTCCCGGATCACCAGGGCCGAGTCCCCGTGACCGGCGAGCGCCGCGAACACCTCCGGGGGCGCGGCCCAGGAGGGGCCGTGGCTGAGGCCGAGAAAGGCCAGGGCCAGCGCGACGCCGGTGAGCACGAGCGACATCAGGAGCGTCCGGCGTTCGATCCTGACCGAGCGGGAGCCCGCGCGCAGCACGATGTCGTTCACAGCGACGCCGCCCCGTAGCGCCGTACGGCCCAGATGAGCACCGGGCCGCCGAGGAAGGCGGTGACGACGGCCACCGGGACCTCGCCCGTCGGCAGCAGCACGCGCGATCCGATGTCGGAGACCAGCAGCAGGATCGGGCCCAGCACCATCGTGTAGGCCATCAGCCAGGGAATCGAGCCGGCGGCCGCCCGACGGGCCAGGTGCGGAATCATGAGCCCCACGAAGGTGATCGGTCCGGCCACGGCCGTGGCGGCGCCGGCGAGCAGGGTGACGAGTACGAGGACGGCGAGTTTGGTCCGTGCGGTGTGACCGCCGAGCGTATGGGCGACCTGCTCGCCCAGGACCATGGCGTTCAGCGGCCTGGCCACCGCCATGGCACAGACCAGGGCGATGCCGATCGCCAGCAGCGGGACGGTGTGCGACATCTGCTCGCGGCCGGCCAGCGCCCCGACGGACCAGAAGCGGAACCGGTCGAAGACGTCGGGAAGCATCAGGCGCATGCCGAGCGAGAGGCCCGCGAGCACCGAGCTGAGGGCGACACCGGCCAGTACGAGCCGGAGCGGGGAGGTTTGGCCGACGGCGTAGACCAGGAGTACCGCGAGCACGGAGCCGGCGAAGGCGAGCGTCAGTTGCGCGGACTGCGACCCCGCGAGACCGAGCACGCCGCCCAGGTTGATGGCGAAACCGGCACCCGCGGTCACCCCGAGGATGCCGGGCTCGGCCAGCGGGTTGCGGGTCAGCGTCTGGATCAGCGCGCCCGAGGTGCCGAGAGCGGCCCCGACGAAGATGCCGAGGATGGTGCGCGGCACCCGGATCTCGCGGACGATCAGGTGATCGTCGGTGCCGGCGAAGTCGGTGAAGGCACGCCAGATCTCGGCCGGGGCGATCGAACGTGTCCCGATGCTCACCCCGGCCACCGCCACCACGGCGAGCAGTGCGAGGGCCGCCAGGAGGAGCGCGGCCCGCGCCGGTAGATCAGTCCTCAAGCCCGGCAACTCCGCGCTTCCAGTACCCGGTGAACAGCGAGTCCAGCCGTCCCGCGCTCCATGAGCGCAGCGGCTTGATGTCACCCGCCCCCCCGGCCGCGAACAGGAAGGTCCGCTCCTCGGGCAGGGCCAGGGAGCGCACCGTCTCCGCGAGCAAGGAGCGGTCGCCCTCGCGGACCAGCCAGACGACCTCCAGCCCCTCGCGTGCCGCGAGCGGGTAGGCGTGCTCGGCGGCGTCGTCGGTCTCGATCACCACCTGGGCCGAGACGTCGGCAGGGGACTCCTCCAGCCAGCGCGCGACCGCGGGCAGCGCGGTGGCGTCGACCGCGAAGACGTAGTGCCCGTAGTTGTGCGGGAACGCCTTGGCCCCCGGCGGGCCGGCGATCGTGAGCTCCTCGCCCACCTCGGCGGCGACCGCCCACGCCGACGCGACCCCGCCCTCGTGGAGCACGAAGTCCAGGTCGAGCTCGCCGGCCTCGGCGTCGTACCGCCGCACCGTGTACTTGCGCGTCGTGGGCGACGGCGTCGGCCAGTCGAGCTCCAGGTGGTCGTTGGCGACCGGGTCGCGGCGGGTGCCGTCCGGGTCCGAGAAGACGATCTTGATGTGGTCGTCCGCCTGGTAGCTGTGGAATCCTTCGAGCCCGGGGCCGCCGACGGTCAGCCGGAGCAGGCGCGGGGTCACGTACCGGCGCGCGAGCACCGAGACGGTGCGGACCCCGATCGGGTAGCCGATCCGCGCGGTGCCGGTTCCGGACCGGTGGTGGGCGGCGACGCGACCCCTCGGGTCGCTACGGTCGACGCTCATCGGCCGAGCAGCGGCGCGAGCGCCTCGTCGATGGAGTCCAGCGTCTTGAGTGCCGAGCCGTACGTCGCGGCCTCCGTGTAGCGCAGCGGGAAGACGTTGCCGGCCTTGACCGCGGGCAGGTTCTTCCACAGCTTGGAGTCGAGGACGTACTGCACCGGCTTGCTCACCGAACCGTCGCTCTCCAGCGTGTACGTGATGGCGTCGGCCTCGGCGAAACTGTCCGGCAGTTCCTCGATCGAGGGGTACTCACCGACGTCGAGCGAGCCACCGCCCTTCTCCTTGACCTCGCCGTAGTAGGTCACGCCGATGTCGGAGGCGATGTTGGTGCCCCACGACCCGGTGAACTCGCGTTGGAACGTTCCCTCGGTCACGTCGCCGTAGGCACCGACGTGGCCGAACTTCATACCGTCCAGAGCGCCCTTGTACTTCTCGGTGAGCTCGGCCGTCCTCTTCTCGTACGCCGCCTTGGCGGTCTCGAAGTCGCTGAGGCGCCCCGCGGCGTCGGACTGGCGGCGCGACAGCTCACGCCAGGCGGAGGGGACGGACGGGCCGATGGCGACGACCGGGGCGATGGACTCCAGCCGCTTCATGTCGATGTCGCCGAGGGCCGGCTTCGGGACGCCGATGACGATCAGGTCGGGCTTGGCCTTGGCGACGGCCTCGTAGTTGGTCTCGGCGGCCGTCTCTCCCGCGATCTTCTCAATCCCGTTGTACGTCGCGAGGTCCTCCTCGGTCATCATCGCCAGACCGCGTTTCCAACTGGAGATGCCGACCAGGGGGGTGTCGGCCTCGATGAGCGCCGGCACCGCGTACCCGGTCGCGACGACACGCTTGGGGGCGGCGGGGATGGTGATCTCGCCGTTGTCGGCGCTGAAGACGCGGGTCTCGGGCGCCGCGGCGGTGGACTCCTCGCCGGAATCGGTGGAACCGCAGCCGGCGACCAGGGCGAGGGTGAGGGCCAGAGCGCCGGCCAGGCGCCGGGGCTGTCGGGAGGACATGGGTGTGTTCCTTCGGGGTGTTTCAGACCGGGCAAGCGGCCCGACCTCATGGTCAGGCGCTACTTAGGTTAGCCTTACCGAAACTTTTCCAATGTCGAGGGGGGGCCATCCAATGTCGATGAGAAGTCACTCTGTGACCGATGTCGGCCACTTCGGGACCGATCCGCTCTGGTGCGAGGAGTACGGCTACGGGCTGGGCACGCTCACCGGCGTCCTCGTGCTTAAGTACCGTTCGGCTGCCGTGCTCGAATTCGGCCAGAGCCGGCAGGACTTCCTGCACCAGCTCTACTGGTCGCCCGACGGCGTGCTCTCGACCTGGTACGGGGCCGACGCGCAGTTCGTGGGGGCGGGGGAGGCGTTCTGGGCGCACCGCGCGGTGAGCCACGAGGTGCGGGCGGCGGACCGGCAGACCGTGTACCGGATCTGCCTGCGCCAGGTGCCCGAGGCGCTCGGCGGGCTGCGCGCCGGCGCGGTGTCCATCGACGACGAGGCGGCCCGGCTCGTCCAGGCGATCGCCCGCCCGGGGTACGACGAGCAGGCGGCACTCGTCGCCCGCGAGCGCATCATGGCCGGACTCGGCGCGTCGACCCGTGACTTCGTCGGCCACCACGCCACCGGTACCGGATTCGCGATGACCGTCGCCCGCGCGCTGTCACACGACCCGGGCGACCCCGTCCGCCTTGAGGAGTGGGCCGAACGGCTGCACGTCAGCGTCAAGACGCTGCAACGCGACTTCGTACGCGAGTTCGGCATGCCCTACTCGCAGTGGCGCACCAAGCTGCGCCTGCGTGCCTCGCGGGTGCTGCTGGAGAGCCGGCCGGTGGCCGAGGTGGCCCACCGCGTCGGGTACGCGACCCCCTCGGCCTTCATCACGGCCTTCGCCAGGGAGTACGGATGCACGCCCGGCCGCTATGCCCTGCACGAGGCCGACTCGGCCTGATCGAAGGGGCCGCGCACCGCCCGGGACCGGGCGGTGCGCGGGGGTGTCAGCGGAGCAGCTCGAAGAGGGTCAGCCACCGGTCGGGGTGGACGAAGGCCACCACCGTGTCGCGGTCCACCCGCGCCTCCGCGAACGCGGCGTCGACCCGGTGGGCCGGGTACCGCATCCGCAGCGAGGCGTGCAGCGAACCGCCAAGGCCGGTGAAGCCGTACTCGACGAACTCGCGCCAGGCCGCGTCCCGCCCCGCGGGCAGCAGCCGGACACCGCGCGGCTCGATCCGCAGGATCGCCGAGTCGACGGCGGGCACCGGCCGGAAGCTCATCCGGCCGACGCGGCCGGCCAGCTCCCAGGAGTGACCCGGCCAGCTCAGCACGGTCAGCCTGCTCCAGCGGCCGAAGTCGCCGGACCGCTTGCGCGCATACTCCAGCTGGGTGAGCAGGGTCGCCGAGGTGAGCCCGGGGGCGCGCAGGCACCAGTCGACGATCCTGGAGGTGATCGAGTACGGGATGTTCCCGGCGACCGCGAACGGCTCGCGCGGAGCCCGCGCGGTCAGGAAGTCACCCCTGATCACCTCGATTCTGTCGTCGCCGCGGGTGCGGGCGGCGAGCCTGCCCGCATGCCGCGGGTCGATCTCGTACGCCACGACCCTCGCGCAGCTTTCGGCGAGGGCGAAGGTGAGAGCACCGGTGCCCGCGCCCGGCTCCAGAAGCAGCCCGTGTGATCCGGCCGCGGCGGCCATCCGCCGGACGGCGTGCGGATCGACGAGGAAGTTCTGCGAGAGGGTGCGTCTGACCCGGTCGCGTTCGCCGCGACCGTTGCCGTTTCCTACCTTTCCATGGGTGTGTGAATGGTTTCCGTGCGCGAAGGAGTGCGCCACAGCCGTCGCCCTTTCGGGTCCGAGGTGAAAAAGGTCTCGGAAAAGCCCTGGGCGCGCATCGGGGACGCGTGCGGAACGGAGTGTCGACGCGTCCCTAGCGGGCCAGAGCCCGGCTGCCGCGAGGACGGATCACGTAGCCGACCAGAAGGTTGGCGAAGTAGGTGCACATGGTGCTGGACGCTACGGCTCGTCTCGTCACCTCGCAACGGATTTTCCGCTCCGCCCCAGGTCAGAGGGGCCGGGTACGGATGCGTTCTGGCGGCCGCCCCGGCGGTGTGCTCGAATGACAGGCGTTCGCCCATGAGGCATCCGTGTTCGGCGCGTGCCGCCGACGGCCGCCCGGGTCGTCGGCGGCCGCTCAAGGAGAGAAGTACTGATGATCACTTTGAACAACGGGGTCTCCATGCCCCGGCTCGGTTTCGGCGTGTACCAGGTGCCCCCGGAGCGGACCGCCGAGGTGGTGACCGAGGCGCTGGAGGCGGGGTACCGGAGTATCGACACCGCGAAGCTGTACCGGAACGAGCGGGGAGTGGGCGAGGCGCTGGCCGCCTCAGGTCTGCCGCGTGACGAGGTCTTCGTCACCACCAAGCTGTGGAACGACGGCCAGGGCTACGACTCCACCCTCGCCGCCTTCGACGCGAGCATGGAGAGGCTGGGCCTGGACCGGCTCGACCTCTATCTCATCCACTGGCCCACCCCGGCCAGGGACCTGTACGTGGAGACCTGGAAGGCACTGGAGAAGCTGTACGCCGACGGCCGCGTCCGCGCCATCGGGGTGTCCAACTTCCAGCCCGCCCATCTGAGCCGCCTCATCGAGGAGTGCGGCGTCGTCCCGGCGGTCAACCAGGTCGAGTTGCACCCGGCCCTGCAGCAGGCCGGGTTGCGCGGGTTCCACGCCGAGCACGGCATCGTCACCGAGGCGTGGAGCCCGCTGGCGCAGGGGGCCGTGCTCGACGACCCGGTGATCGTCGCCCTCGCCGGGAAGTACGGCAAGACCCCGGCCCAGGTCGTGCTCCGCTGGCACCTCGACCTGGGGAACGTCGTCATCCCCAAGTCGGTGACGCCTTCGCGGATCAGGGAGAACCTCGACGTCTTCGACTTCGCCCTCACCGCGGAGGACATCGCCGAGATCGCAAAGCTGGACACGGGACTCCGTATCGGTCCGGACCCGGACACTTTCCACCGCTGAGCACGGTGCCGGGTCGTGACGGTGGGCGCCACCGCCACGACCCGCGCGGGCGTCGAGGCGCGTCAGCCCTGTGAGATCCGCCGGCGCAGCCACTCGTAGGAGGCCTTGGGGGTGCGCCTCCCGGTGGGGAAGTCGACGTGGACGAGTCCGAAGCGCTGGCTGTAGCCCTCGGCCCACTCGAAGTTGTCCAGCAGGGACCAGACGTAGTAGCCGCGCACGTCCACCCCCTCCGCCCGAGCCCGCTCGACGGCTTCGATGTGGCCGTCGAGGAAGTCGATCCTGGCCTGGTCGTCGACCGTCCCGTCAGGGGCCGGTTCGTCGGGCTGGGAGCAGCCGTTCTCGGTGACGTAGACCGGCGGGAGGGCGTCGCCGTACCGGGCGCGGAGGCCGACCAGCAGCTCGCGCAGGCCGTCGGGGACGATGGGCCAGCCGAAGGCGGTGGTGGGGTAGCCGGTGACACCCGCGTCGTCGAAGGGGAGGCCCGCACCGGTGGGTGCGGCGATCCGGGTGGGGTTGTAGTAGTTGATGCCGATGCCGTCGAGGGGCGCGCCGATCAGATCCAGGTCGCCGTCCCGGACACAGTCCAGGCTCACCCCGTACGCCGACAGGTCGGGATAGGAACCGAGCAGCACCGGGTCGTTGAACAGGCGGTTGTGCAGGATGTCGTAGGCGTCGGCGGCGGCCAGGTCGGCGGGGTCGGCGGAGGCGGGCCAGACCGGGGTGCAGTTGTTGGTGATCAGGACCTGCTCCGCGCCGCGCGCCCGCAGCTCCCGCACCGCCAGGCCGTGTCCGAGCAGCTGGTGGTGGGCGGCGGGTAGCGCGTCCAGGACCAGGGTCCTGCCGGGAGCGTGGGCGCCCAGCGCGTAGCCGAAGACCATGTGGACGAAGGGCTCGTTCAGAGTGATCCACATCGGGATCCGGTCGGCGAGCCGGTCGGCCACCGCCGCGGCGTAGTCGGCGAAGCGGTAGGCGGTGTCGCGGTTCAGCCAGCCGCCCTCGTCCTCCAGGGGCTGCGGCAGATCCCAGTGGAACAGCGTGGCCGCCGGGACGATGTCCCGCTCGCGGAGCGCGTCGGTCAGCCGGTCGTAGAAGTCCAGGCCGGCCTGGTTGATCGCGCCCTTGCCGTCCGGCTGGACGCGCGGCCAGGCGATGGAGAAGCGGTAGGAGTTCACCCCGAGGCCGGACATCAGCTCGACGTCCTCTTCCCAGCGGTGGTAGTGGTCGCAGGCCACGTCGCCGGTGTCGCCGCCGCGGACGCGGCCGGGCTCGTGGGCGAAGGTGTCCCAGATCGAGGCGCCACGCCCGTCCTCGGCGACGGCGCCCTCGATCTGGTAGGACGCGGTCGCCGTACCCCACAGGAACATTCCGGCCTCCAAATGTATGAGTCTGGCTCATGTTAACCCCCGGGCCTGCCCGTGGGGGATGATGGAGAGATGACGAACGTCTCCGGGGGAACGCTTCGCCGCCGCCCTGCCCAGCGCCGCAGCCTGGAACGGGTCGAGCGCATGCTGGACGAGTGCGCGCGGCTGCTGGACGAGGTCGGCTACGAGGCGCTGACCACCAAGGAGGTCGCGCGCCGCGCGGAGGTGCCGATCGGCACCTTCTACCAGTTCTTCCCCGACAAGCAGGGGCTGGTACGGGCGCTGGCGCTGCGCAACCTGGAGGCGTTCCTCGGCCGGATCACGGCCAGGCTCGCGGAGGTGCGGCTCTCCGACTGGACGGAGATGGTCGACCTCGCGATCGACGAGTTCGTCGCGATGAAGCGGGCCACGCCGGGATTCGCCGTCGTCGACTTCGGGGAGGTGCTCGCCGCACCCGGCGGGCCCGTGGTCAAGGGGACCGAACGGATGCTCGACGCCGCGCTGGAGAAC
Organism: Streptosporangium sp. NPDC049644; assembly: GCF_040675205.1. Taxonomy (NCBI): domain Bacteria; kingdom Bacillati; phylum Actinomycetota; class Actinomycetes; order Streptosporangiales; family Streptosporangiaceae; genus Streptosporangium; species Streptosporangium sp. NPDC049644. The sequence continues at coordinate 107,727 of NZ_JBFAOJ010000011.1, forward strand.
AACGTCATCGTGGCCGACCGACTCCGTACGATCACCGTCGAGCTGCTCGGCGCCCCGATCGGCCCCGAACTGGACCGGGCGCTCTTCGTCGCGGTCGAGGCCGCCGACGCGGTGCTCAAGCTCGCCTTCCGCTCCCTGCCCGACGGGGACCCCGAGCTGATCGCCGAGTGCAAGCACCTGGTCCGTCGCTACCTGTCGGCGCACCTGTCGCAGGAATGACCCCGGGCGCCCGCCCGCGTTGGTGCGGGGGCCGGTCATGAGCGTGTCGTACGCCCACAGGGTCAGACCGGGCTCCGAGCGCGGGTAGTCGAGCATGTCGTCCTCGACCGGGACGTGACCTGAATCGGGCAGCCGCGTGCCGTACCGGGGGGTGCGGGTAGGTGTGGCGGAGCCGCGCCTGGGTGTAGAGCGGTGGCGTGGGCGTGCTCCAGACCCACTGCGGCCCGATCGGGTTTCGGCGACATCTGGTCGCGTCGCCTCTGGGACCGGATCGGCCGCTGTGCCGACGCGACGGCTCTGACCTGGATGGGTGAGATCCGGTAGACCGGAAAGAACGCAAGATCCGCTCTGTCACGGCTGTCCGCGGTTTCCTCGACCCTGGGTCGCGCGCGGCGCGCGGCAGGGGCGGTGCCGCGTTTGGGGCTGTCCCCGCGGCGTGCCGGTGAACGGCGGAAGGCCGGCCCGTGGGCGGGCGGTGGGTTCTTCTATCCGAGGCGACTTGGGGTTTTCTCGACGAGATCTCGCTTAGTCGATCTCAAGTCGGAAGGAGTACAAAAATCGCGTTTTGCACCTGAATAACCCGGTTTGTCATGGAGGTCTCGTGCGGGCACGCGGACTGCTCAGAATATTGTGTGCGGTGCTCGTCACGGTGAGCATGACGGCCGGGCTACCTCAGACCGCGTCGGCGCGGTCCCAACGGGACGCCGAGACCACCGCCCTGCTGGCGGGGGTGAAGCGGTTCGCCGACGTGAGCCGGGGCTTCGCCACCCTGGGCAGGCTCGGTGAGCGGCTGCCACTGGTCGGGCTGATCCCCGGGGCCGAGGCGGGCCTGGGCCTGGAAACCCTGTTCGATCAGGCGATGTACGACCCGATCAAGGACATCACAAGCCTTTCCGAACTCGAACCGGAGTACACCACGCCGGGCCCGCGGGCAGGCAGGCTTCTCACGAGCACCCGTGAGGAGGGCGACCTCAAGCGCCTCGACCTGACCCTCGACGTCACCAGGTCGGTCGGCGACCAGCCGGTCAGCATCTCCAGCGCGACGCCCAGGGTGTCGTTCACCACGTCGAAGAGCGTGGACGTCGACCTGAGGCTGAACGCGAAGCTGTCCTTCGGATACGACCAGGCCACCCGGTCCGTCTACCTGATCAAGGACGCCTCCGGCCCCGCGCTGACGGTCCAGGCCGCCGGACGGCTGGACTCCGCGGCGAAGGCCACGGCGGCGTTCGGCATTCTCGGCGTGGACGTGCTGGGAGACTCGGCGCTCGACATCGGCTCCACCCTCACCTTCTCGGCCGCCGACCCGAACGGCGACGGCAGGCTGGACCTGACCGGGACAGGCGAGCTGGCCGCGGAGGGCGCGGCCGCCGGTCTGTTCCGCGTCTCCCCGGCGGGGTCGGCCGCCGCCACCTTCAACCTGCGGGCCCAGCCCTTCGCGGGGGCGCCGGTCGACGGCGCGACCGCGACCGTCAAGGTGAACTGGCCGGACATCGCGACCGGGACGCCACAGGTCACCGTGGCCCAGTCCGACCTGGACCGGCTCAACCGCTTCCAGCACCTGACGCCCAAGGACCTGCTGGACGGGCTGGCGCACCTGGCCAACGCGATCAACGCGGTCCAGCGCTCCCAGTGGCGCAAGGACGCCCAAAGCCCGCTGAAGGGCAACCTGGACCTACCGTTCATGCGCGGCAGCCTGGCGGACGCGGTGCGGGTCTCCGAGGCGATCGAGAAGTTCGTCAAGGACAGCGTCAACGGTGACACCGGCGAGCCGACGTTCACCTCGATCCAGAGCATGCTGGCCGCGCTGGGAGCGGCGAAGAACCTTCCCGGCGGCGCGGTCATCAAGGTCACCGAGGCCGGATACGACGACTCCGACAAGAAGATCGCCTTCACGATCGTCGTCGACCGCAACGTCAACGTGACGCCGGAACCGCTCAACCCGGCGGGCCAGACGACCAGTGGCGGCGGCACCGGCGTCACCTATGCCGCCCGGACGCTCAAGCACACGGGCAGGAAGTGGGAGAAGGACGAGTTCAAGGGGCGCACGGTCACCGCGGGCACATCGAGCGGCATCGTGGCCGGCAACTCCGCGGACACGATCACGCTGACCGGCGACTGGCGCCCGAGCCTCCCCGCGCCCGGCGCGACCTACCGGATCGCCTCGTCCGATCCGATGATCGGCCAGGTGACCTTCGGCGACACCTTCAAGGCCGATGCCGGGATCACCAGGGCGAACGCCGCGGCGTCGACGGCACAGGTCATGCGGGGCTACCACGCCTCGGCGACGGTCGTACTCGACCTGAGCGACCCGGTCACCGGCCAGGGCTGCGCGAGCAGGCCGGACGGCCAGGGCAAGGCGTGCCCCTACCGCCACACCAACCCGGACGGCACCTCGACCGTGGTGTCCGAGCTGCCCCGCGCCGCCGACCGCACCCTGCTCCGCACGGGACGCGACCTGTTCGGTGCCCAGCTGTCGGTGCTGACCGGAGTGAACGTCGACGCGGGCGTCGGCTACCTGGGTGTGCGGCTTACCGGCAACCTGTCGATGGGGGCCAGGAACACGGGCGACCTGCTCAGGGTGACGCTCAAGGACCAGGGTGACGTACGGCTGACACAGCTGTTCGAACGGCTCGCCGCCAAGCCGGACGAGCTACTCGACGTTCAGGTGAACGCCGAGGCCAGGGGCCGGCTCGCCGTGGGTGTTCCCGGAGCGTCCGACTTCTTCGGCGGCACGATCTCTGGAGATGTCGTGATGCCGGACATCGGCGATCCGGCCACCGTCGAGTTCCGCGGGTTCGACAGGCTCGGCGAGGTCGGGGAGTTCGGTTTCGACCCGGACAACCCCCGCGCGCTCTTCGGCACGCTGATCAAGTCACTGGGGGCGCTGGCGGCCTACCTCGACAACGTCAAGGGGACCGGCCCGGTGCAGGACGCCCTGGCCACGAGGCTTCCCCTGGTCGGCCGCTCGGTGTCCGAGCTCGTCGCCGCCGAGGAGACGGGCGGCGGCTCCGGCGTCCTCTACGGCAACGGCGGCTGCCGCCCCGACCTGGGCCACCTCACCGACCCCTCGCACACGTTCACCGACGCCTACGTGGGCCGGGGGGTGCACGTCGGCAGCCGGCTCCTGCGGGTGGCCGCCGTCTGCGGCGACGACACCCTCGCCTTCACCGAGAAGTTCACCGGCAACGTCCCCGAGACCGGCACGCGGTACCGCCTGCGACCTCCCCTCAGGGACGCGATCGACCGGCTGACGGCGGCTCCGCCCGACACCCTGCAGGGTCTGGTGGACGAGCTGAACAAGGCGCTCGGCGGGCAGGTCGGGATCAACTACCTGCCGGGCTCCCCCGGTGAGCTCAAGATCACACTGAACTACGACAAGAAGGCCACCTCCGAGGAGCCGCTGCGGTTCTCGTTCGGCGACAAGAGCCTGGTCGCCGCCTCCGGCTCCGGCACTCTCGACGTCGGCGTGGACGGCGGGGTCCAGCTCGGCCTCGTCGTGCCGCTCAAGGCCGCCTTCGACCCCGCCGAGGACCTGCGGATCGACCCCACCTCGAATGTGTGGCTCGGGGCCCAGGCGGAGCTGAACGGCACGGTCGAGGGCACCATCGGGCCGCTGCCCGTCGCGCTCGGCAAGAAGGACGACGACCCCCTGCAGGTCAAGCTCGCCTACAGCGTCAACCTGCGCTACGCGGGAGAGACGGAGGAGCCCGTCAAGCTGGCCGACTTCTTCACCGGCATCGACCTGTCGCTCAACGAGACCAGCGACTCGGTCCAGTGCGCCCAGGACCCGCAGCGCGAGCAGACGGACCTGGCGCTGTGCGCGGTGCTCCCCACCTACCTCAACGGCGGTCCGGTGACCACCGACGGCAAGCACGCCTTCGTCGTGCGGCTCCCGCGGGTGGCCCCACTGTCCGACATGTTCGACCTCACCACCGAACTGCCGGACGGGATCAAACGGCTGGAGGTGCCGGACTTCGATTTCGGCACCCTGCCCGCCGGTATGGAGCTGGACTGGTACAACCTGGGCGACGGCATCGAGCGTTACCTCACGCTGATGGAGTCCGGCCTGCGGTTCGCCGCGCAGGACGGCAAGCTGCCCGCCGTCGGCGACGACCTCCAGCAGGGTGCCGACTTCATCGGAGCCAAGCGCCAGGAGATCAAGGAGGCGCTCTCCAAGCTGCCGAACCAGGGCAGGGTCCCCACCGGCAAGGACCTGCGGACCTGGTACACCACCTACCTCGCGCCCAAGATCGGCCCAGGAGTGCAGCCGGTGATCAGCTGTGTCACCGCGCAGGGGCCCGCCGAGGGAGAGACGTGCGACGCCGTACCGGGCCCGCAACTGACCGGCGTCAAGTTCACCATCGACATCGGCGTCGGAGAGCTCGACCCGGTCAAGGGGTGCTCCGGCGACTGCGAGAGCGTCGAGCGGCGGCTGGACATCGGCGTCCCCGGCCTCGCGCTGCGCCAGGGGGAGGGGGACGGCGTGCAGGCGAACCTCGCCTGGAGGCTGCACGCCACCGTCGGCCTGGACCGCCAGAGCGGGTTCTTCGTCAACTCCGAGCAGGACGACCGGCCCAACCTCGGAGTAGGGGTGAACGTCAAGCTGCCCAAGGAGATCAACGCCAAGCTCTCGATTCTAGACGTGAAGCTGGAGAACCGGCCCACGGCGGCCCCCGAACTCTTCGCGGGCGCGTTCATCGTCGGCCTCAAACCCGTCGGCCGGATCGGCATGGCCCAGCTGGCCGACCCGGGAGATCTCGTGGAGACCACGATGTCGGCTCGGGCGAACATCGACTGGAAGTTCACCGTCCAGGCGGGTTCACCGATGCTGCCCGGCCTGTACGGCGGATTCCGTCTCGACTGGGACCTCACCAAGGGGGGCACACCGGACCCCGACGACCTGCACATCTCCTTCAACGACGTGACCCTGGAGGCGGGTGACTTCTTCCGCACCGTACTCGGCCCGGTGGTCACCCAGGTCAAACGGCTCACCGAACCGGTCAGGCCGGTCATCGACCAGCTCTACGCGCCGATCCCCGTGCTGTCGGACCTGAGCAGGGCGGCCGGGGGCACGGACGTGAACCTGATCACGATCGCCGAGAAGTTCAACACCCTCGGCGGGGGAATGGACACGGAGTTCCTGACCAAGGTGGTCGAGGTCACCAGGGTCCTGTCCAGCCTGCCCGACTGCCAGGGCTCGATCGCCATCCCGATCGGGAGCTTCCAGGTGCTCGGCGGCCAGGCGCTGAACACGCCGAACTCGCCGGACGTGGCGGACTCGCTCATCACCGGGGAGCGCTTCGTCACCGAGGATCTCTTCAAGGCGCTGGACGACAAGGCCAGGACCTGCGCGAAGGCCGACGCCAAGAGCGGCGCGAAGGCGAAGGCCGCCCCGTCCGGCCCCATCGACCACGCGGAGAGCGCCGGGTTCGCCTTCCCCGTGCTCGAGAACAAGGGGAAGGCGATCTTCAGCCTGCTCATGGGCAAGGACGTGGAGCTCGTCGAGTACGACTCGGGCCCGCTGCGGCTCGGGTTCAACTACAGCCAGTCGTTCGGCCCGGTCTACGCCCCGCCGCCGATCATGGTGGTCATCTCCGGCAGCGCCGGCATCGAGGGGCGCATCAAGGCGGGCTTCGACACCTACGGCATCCGCAAGGCGATCGAGGAACGTAAGGTCGACATCCGCGTTCTCGACAGCCTCTACCTGGTGACGACCGACGAGCGCGGGCTCCCGCTCCCGGTGATCACCCTGCGCGGTGAGCTGGAGGCCGGGGCGGCGGTGGAACTGTTCCTCATCAAGGCTGGGGTAAACGGGGGCATCTCCCTGACGATCGCGATGAGCTGGGCGGACCCGACCAACGACGGCAAGTTCCGGTTCGGCGAGTTCGTGACCGTGTTGCTGCGCAACCCGCAGTGCCTGTTCAACATGGACGGCAAGCTCAAGGTCTACCTGAAGGCATGGGTGGAGATCGGAGTCTCGATCTTCAAGAAGCGGTTCGACTGGACGATCGTCGAGGCCACCCTGCTCGACTTCGCCGTACGGCCCGACTGCGGGGTCGAACCACCGAGGCTGGCGACGGCGAGCGGAAACGCCCTCGTCCTGCACATCGGCCCCATGCGCGGGGCTCGCGGTGGCGACTGGGCGGATCCGGGCGACGACGCCGAACAGTGGACGGTGATCCAACTCCCCGCCGACGACACGCAGGAGGCGGGATTCGCGGTCAGCGCGCTCGGCTTCCGTGAGGAGTACCGAGGCGGCGGGTTCGACCGGGTGCTGGCCGACGGCCATGGGGCGACCGGCGACCTGCGGCTGCTCTTCCAGGGCTACGCGGGCTCGGACGGCAAGCCGTACCCCTTCGACAAGAAGGTGGTGGCCTTCGGCGGCGCGGCGAACGACGTGGTCATGACGGGTGTGGGCGCGTCCGTGGTGGACGGCGGCGCGGGCGACGACCAGATCACCACGGGTGACCAGTACGGCGGTGCCAGGGCCTTCGTGGCCGGCGGGCCGGGCAACGACTACCTGACCGTGGGCGGCGCGGGCGACTGGGTCGCGGGCGACGGCGGGCTCGTTCCCGGCAAACGCAGGGTCGGCGGCGTCGAGGTCGCGGACTGGGACGGGGACGACACTCCGGAAGAACCGCAGGATCGCGCCGACGACGGTGACGACAGGATCACCGCGGGTCTGGGCGCCAACCACCTGTGGGGCAACGGCGGAGCCGACACGATCAGCGTGGGCTCGGACAGCCCGCTGGCCGCCGGGGACCCGTCCCCCCGCTACCGCGCCCAGCCGAACACCCTGGTCGGCGGGCCGGGCGGGGACACGCTGACCGGCGGCTCGAACGACGACGAGATCTACACGGGTCCGCGGCAGGCCACCGGGCCGGAGGAGGAGGGCCCGGAGGACTCGGGGGTCAACTACGTCGACACCGGCGCGGGCGACGACAAGGTCTACGGCGGCAGGGGCGTCGACCTGGTCGCCGGGCGCTCGCAGCCCGGCCAGGTCAGCCGGATCTTCGGCGGCGGTGGCGAGGACGTGCTCGCGGGAGGCTACGGGAAGGACGAGATCTTCGGCGGCCCCGGCGACGACTGGGTGATCGCCGAGCCGTCCGAGGTCGGCGAGGTCACCGGGACGGAGCCGTACGGGCCGGTGCGCGCGGTGAACCACCTGCCGCTGCCGGAAGGGGTGGTCGCCTCGGCCAAGCTGCTGGTGGGCGGGTACGGCGACGACCACCTGGTCGGCGGGGACGGCGGGACCACCGTCTTCGGTGACCGTCGTCGCGCCGAGCCGTGCGAGGAGGCCGAGGACGCGAAGGACGGCCGGGACCTCATCCTGGGCGGCGCGGGCCGCGAGGTCGTGTCGGCGGGCGGTGGCGACGACCGCGTCGTGGCGGGCGGCGGCGACGACCGGGTCTGCGGCGAACGCGGTGACGACGAACTGTACGGCGGCGCCGATGACGACGTCGTCGAAGGCGGGTCGGGCAATGACACCGGATACGGCGACGACGGAGTCGACCAGGTGTCGGGCGACGGCGGCGACGACACCCTGTACGGCGGCGCCCAGGCCGACACGGTCGAGGGCAACGACGGCGAGGACACGCTCTTCGGCGGCGCCGGGGACGACCTGGTCGTCGGCGGAGACCGTCTCGCCGGAAAGGACGACGGGGCCGACACGCTGTACGGCGACACCGGCGCCGACCGGCTGGTCGGCGACAACGGCACGGCGACGGGGTCGCACGACCTCGACGGGACGCCGGCGACGGCGGGCGCCGGGGACGTGATCCACGGCGGGGACGGCGACGACACCGCCTTCGGCGGGATCGGCGACGACGAGATCCACGGCAACGACGGCGCGGACCACCTGGAGGGCGGCAACGGCGCGGACACCGTGTACGGAGAGGCGGGCGAGGACGAGATCGTCGGCGGAGGAACCGGGACGCACCCTGACAAGGGGGACACTCTGTTCGGCGGTGACGGGCCCGACGTGATCGCGGGCGACAACGCCGTCCTCGCCACGACGGGGGAGGCCACCCCCGTGGCCCGCAGGCCAGGGCAGCAGCACGCCCACCGGGTGCAACTGCTGGGCGGCGGCTCAGGCGCGGACGTGCTGGACGGCGGCGCGGGCGACGACGCCCTCTTCGGGCAGGAGGACACCGACCGGCTGCGCGGCGGGGAAGGAGACGACTACGCCGAAGGCGGCCAGGACACCGACTGGGTGGAAGGCGACCAGGGCGACGACGATCTGGTCGGCGGCTCGTTCACCGGTGCGGCCGACCAGGCCGACGCGTTGTACGGCGGGCCGGGCGACGACGTCGTGCTGGGCGACAACGCCGAGATCCTCCGGGTGGCCGGGGCGGAGAAACCGACCCGCGCCACCGTGCGGCTCGGGTCGCGGGGAACTCCGATGACCGCCAGGGCGGTGCGGTCGCTGGGCGGCGCGGCGGGTGAGGACCGGATCTCCGGCGGCACGGGAGTGGACGTGCTCTGGGGCCAGGACGGCGGCGACTTCCTCTCCGGCGGCGGCGACGGCGACTACGTGGAGGGAGGCGGCGGAGCCGACGTGCTCCGCGGTGACCTCCCGCTGTCGGCGAACTCCGCGCAGACCACCGTCACCCCGCTGCCCGACCCGGGCTGGCCGGGAACGGCGGGCGGGGCCCAGGACCTCGAAGGCACCGATCCGCAGGCGGGACAGGACGACCTGATCGGCGGATCCTCGGCCCCCGGCGCGCCGGACGGCGACGACGCGATCGAGGGCGGCGGCGCGGACGACGTGCTGCTCGGTGACAACGGCTCACTCGTCCGCACCCTGACCGGGACGGCGGAGCGGGTCTACACCGAGCGGTACCCCGCGGGCCAGGTGCCGGCGAACGCCACGCGCAGCCGCACCCACGACCCGGACCTGCCCGGCTCCGCCACCCGGTTCTGCACCGAGGCGCAGCGGACGTGTGAACCCGCGGGCGCGTTCGGCGCGGACCGGATGTACGGCGACGACGGCGACGACGGACTGTGGGGTCAGGACGGCGACGACCGGATCTTCGGCGGCGCGGGGAACGACGACCTGTTCGGCGAACTCGGCGACGACGAGATGGACGGCGGCGCGGGCGAGGACGCCATGCTCGGCGACCGGGGCGGTGTCATGAACGAACGCGTCGACGCGGGGGACGTGCGACGGCTGAGCTTCACGGTCAGCCTCAAGTCGCCGCCCAAGGAGAGCTACACCGGTTTCCGCGAGGGCACCTACGACCGGCGGGTCGACCTGCTGCACGACGCCGACGGCGACGTCTGGGCCGGCGCGCCCACCGATCCGGCCATGCCGCACGACGGCCTCACCTCGGGTGGCGACGACACCATGCGAGGCGGCCCCGGCCGTGACAGCCTGCACGCCGGGTACGGCGACGACCTGGCCAACGGAGACAGCGGCGGCGACGAGGTCTTCGGCGGCGGCGGCGCGGACGTGCTGTGGGGCGGCAAGGGCTGCGACCCCGTCCTGGACGCGGCGACCCCGGACTGCCTGAGCTCCGACGGGACGTTCGATCCGGGCGCCAGGGGCACCGGCGATCGGATGGTCGACCACGTGTTCGGCGGCGCAGGGGGAACGGAGTCGGCCGTGCTCGGCTCGGACCTGCTCGACTACAACCCCCGGGGCTCCTACCCGGGCAACTGCGCCCCCGGGCGCTGGCCGGCCGACACGCCGACCACCAGCGTGGACCCGTGCCTGTGGTTCAAGCTGACCGACAAGGCCGACGCCGAGGGGGGCGACGACCAGCATCACCAGGGCGTCGACTGGCTGTACGGAGGAGCGGGCCGGGACGTGCTGCAGGGCGACATCACCGCCAACGGGCCGAACCCGGGGGACAAGATGATCGACTGGAACGGCTCGTACAACCTGTTCAGTCACTGCGGCGCGGCCAACGGCGGCCACAACATCGTCCGCCAGCACTCCCCGGCCATGCAGGACTTCCTCGCCAAGGTGGCGTGGGGTTCGGGCGCCGGCCGTACGGCGGCGGACGCGACCACACCCGGTACGTCCGCGTACGTGGAGCTGGCGATCCCGGCCAACGACAGCGGCTCGGCGTACCCCTCCACACCTGGACATTTCGATTCGCCGTGGGCATGCGCGAGCTGAGAAAGGATTCGTCAATGCTGCATCGACTACTGGCGGTGGTGCTCGTGGCCACCGGCCTCTCCGCCGGAGGGGCGATCGCCCAAGCGGAGACCGGACCCGCCGCCGCGAAGCGGTGCGTGCCCGGCGACTGCTTCGCCGTCACCGCCACCCTCGATCGGGCGCCGGCCGTGGGGCAGACCGCCACGCTGAGCGTCACGGTCACCTCGAAGGAGAAGGCAGCGAACGTGCGGGTCCTGATGGACCTGCCCGAGAACCTGCGCTGGGTGAGCCCGCCCTCGGGAACGAGCCGGGGCCCCGCGACGATCGGGCGCAGCCACCTGGACCGGGCGAGCCGTACCGGCCCGATGCGAAAGAACGAGCAGGCGCGTTACGTCGGCACGGTGACGGCCACCGCGCCCGGCCCGGCCGCCGTCAACGTCCACGTCACGGACGGGCGGCCCGGCCCGGGCAACGAGGCGCTGGCCTACGTCACCGTCGGGCAGGAGAAGTCCTTCTTCGGCATGGCGCGACCCGCGACCGTGACCCTCGCCCCGCCGCCCGCCGAGACGTTCGCGGCGGTGGACGCGACGGTGGACGCGACGGTGGCGGACACCTGCGTGCAGGGCACGGTCGCGCACCTGACGGTCGAAGGGACCGTCCAGGGCGTTCCCCGGCTCAGGCTGCACGTCATGGACCGGGACGCCGAAGGGGGTGACGACGTGCTCGCCAGAGGCGAGACCGATGACCAGGGCGACTACGAGCTGTGCTTCGACGGAGACGACAGCGACGAGAGCGGTGGTCAGGACGTCTACGTGACGGGTCTGTCCTTCAACGACCACTGGTCGGTCCAGGACCCGAGGAACAGGGCCCTCTACACGTTCCAGACGCCCGTCGTCCCGGATGTCGAGCGGGGCGAAAGAGAGATCGTCGACTACCTCCCCGCGCCCGGCAGCACGGACGAGGGCACGTTCCGGATCTTCACGGCCGCGCACGCCGCGTGGAAGGCGTACACCGGCTGGATCGGGAACCCGGGCGGCTGCTGGGTCGCCGGCGCCTCACCCTGCCGCTCGATACCGATCAAATGGGCCCCCGACTTCACGGTCCCGTACGCCGTCTTCAACAACTGCGTTTCGAGCTGCTCCGAGCCCGACCACATCATCATGAGCGCGACGGATCACCTCGCGAAGATGACCGTGGCCCACGAGATCGGCCACTTCATCATGGACTACGCCTACGCCGACGCGTACCCGTCGGCCCCCTCGTGCGGCGGCCTGCGCTGGATGAACCAGGTGACCTCGGAGGGATGCGCCTGGACGGAGGGGTGGGCCACCTGGTTGGCCGTCCAGGCCTATGGGGAGACTCACCGGCGCTGGGGGCCGCTGGACGCGTCGGTCGACCTGGAGAACGCCACCTGGGACACCCCTGAATGGGGAGGAGCGACGGGACCCGACATCGAGGGCCGGGTGGCCGGCGCGCTGATGGACATCGCCGACGGTGACCCAAGGAACGAGATCTACTGGGACCTCTCCTCAGAAGGCCCGGAGAAGGTCGCCTCCGTCGTCGCGGCGAGCAGGCCGAACACCGTCGGCGAGTTCAAGAACGCCCTGCTGGCGGGGATATCGACCCCGGCGGGAAAGCATGAGGCGCTGGCCGCCTTCTATCAGAACACCATCGATCCAGAGTTCTTCGAACCGCTGCTGGACAGGGTCGAGCTCAACCGCCCGCCCATGCCGTCCGGCGACTACTCCCTCACCACCGCACGGCCCACCTGGTCGGTGGTGGCCGCGCTCCTGGTCGAGTCTCCCACGCGAGACGTCCACGTGAGCCTCTTCAAGGATCGGTCGCACACGAACGGGGTCTCGAGCAAGCAGACCGGCAACGACAAGCCGGACTTCGTCGCCGTCGACGCCACGTCCGGTCCGAAGACCTACTTCCCCCGGGTCCACAACGCGAGCGCGCTCGACAGCGATTCCTACCTCGTCGAGTTCGCCGAGTCGGAGGGCTCGCTCGCGCCGTCGACCTCCACCGAGCTGTCCATGGAATCGGCCGACATCGTCGAGATCCGCACCGCGGACCTCACGACGGGCGAGCCGGTGAGTTTCACCGTCACCCCCCTCGACGGCCAGGATCTCGACATCTTCACAATGGCGCCCAGCGCGTCCAAGTGGGCGAGACCGAGAGCGGACGCGAAGGGCGCCTTCGCCCGGGGACCGGGCATGGCCGAGCGCATCACCATCACACCGACCGTGACCGGCTCCCATGCCGTGATAGTGATCCAGAAGAACGGGAGCGGGCGCTTCACCCTGGCCCGTTCCTGAGGGCCGACCCGGTCACCGGCACCACCTGCGCCGACGATCAGGTGGTGCCTGGATCCGGACCGGCCCCGGTCAACCGGTGACAGCCCGGTCTGGTCCCCCTTTGAGGGGCCCCGGGCCTCCGTGACCGGGGGCGGGATCCCGGCGGCCTTTCAGCGGGCGGCGTCCAGGCGGGCGCGGTGTTCGTCGTCGAGCTTGACGTCCAGGGCGCCCAGGACCTCCTCCAGCTGGGCCACCGAGCTCACCCCGACGAGCGGGACCGTCGTGACGTCACCGCCGGTCAGCCAGGCCAGCACCACCTGGTTGACCGTCACGCCCAGCTCGTCCGCGATCTCCCGTAGCGCGGCGAGCCCGCGCGTGGTGCCCGGGTGCTCGTAGGCGTCCTGCATCGGCCGGTCCGCGCGGGTGTAGGAGCCGGCCATGAGCGTGTTGTACGCCCACAGGGTCAGACCGGGCTCCGAGCGCAGGTAGTCGAGCATGTCGTCCTCGACCAGGACGTGACCTGAATCGGGCAGCCGCGTGCCGTACCGGGGGTGCAGGTAGGTGTGGCGGAGCTGCACATGGGTGTAGAGCGGCCGGCCGGTGGCCCGAGAGGTGGCGCGGGCGCGCTCCAGGCTCCAGGCCCGCACGTTGCTCGCGCCGATCTCACGGACCTTGCCCGCTCCGACCAGCTCGGCGAAGGCGCCCAGGGTCTCCTCCAGGGGGGTGGAGCGGTCCTCGATGTGGGCCCAGTACACGTCGACGTGGTCGGTGCCCAGCCGCCGCAGGCTGCCCTCGGCGGCGGCGGCGATCGTCGCGGCCGACAGGCCCTCGGCGAAGTCCAGGGTCCGGTCGCCGGGGACGGTCGGCCGGGCGCCGCACTTGGTGCTCAGCACCACCCGGTCACGGTTGCCCCGGGCGGCCAGCCAGCGGCCGAGGGCCAGCTCGCTCTCGTCGCCGGTGGCCCCCTCCTTCCAGAAGGCGTAGTTGTTCGAGGTGTCCAGCAGGGTGCCGCCGGCCTCGGTGAACCGGTCGAGGATCGCGAAGGCGGTCCTGTCGTCGAGGAGGGTGCCGAAGTACATGGTGCCCAGGGCGAGGGGAAGGTGTGTCATGGAGATGACCTTGAATGCTGGAGTGGGCTCCAGGTCAAGAGGGTTTCGCCGGGAAATTTTTAGGCTTGACCTGGAGTGGGCTCCAGGTGGCATGCTGCCTGATGTGAGTGTGTACACACCGGGACAGGTGGTGGAGGAGACCGGCTTCAGCCTCGACACGCTCCGCTACTACGAGCGGATCGGGCTGCTTGAGTCGATCGACCGCAACGCGGCCGGACAGCGCAGGTTCACCCAGAAGGACGTCGGCTGGCTCGGCATGATCCGCTGCCTGCGCGACACCGGGATGCCGATCGCGGAGATGCTCCGCTTCGCGGAGATGACCAGGGCGGGCGACCACACGGTCCGCGAGCGGATCGCGCTGCTCGAAGCCCACGACCGGCGGGTGCAGGAACAGGTCGACAACCTGCGCGAGCGGCAGGTGGCGATCCGGAACAAGATCGCTTATTACCACTCGGTGGTCGACCAGTGCGCGGCCGGGGAACCCGCACCGGCTTCCCGGCTGAGCTGAGCCGAGGTCGTCGCCGCCGAATCCGGTGATCGCGGACGGTCGGCGGAGTGCGGGCCCCAGTCGTGGACCCTCGCGGCTTATGGTCGGCTAGAACCCGTACGGCGGCTTTGCCGCTGGTCGAGGTGCCCTTTTCGGTCCGGCTGTTAAACCGGTATCGGGGAGGGGTCATGATCGCACCGCGCGCACGCCGGATCAACATTCCGCTGCGGCACGTCGCCCTGATGTGCGGCGGGATGCTGTTCGCCCTCCTCGCCAACGTGACCTACCTCCAGGGGCTGGACTCCGAGCGGCTCAACGAGGACCCGCGCAACCAACGGACGATGATCGCCCGCTTTCACAGCCCCAGGGGACAGATCCTGCTCCACGACGGCACGGTCATCGCGACCAGCCGGAAGGCCGGCGGCGCCACCTACCGGTATCGGCGGTTCTATCCAGACGGCCCGCTCTACGCGGCGATCACCGGGCACTTCTCGCTCCACGGCGGCGCGGGCATCGAGCAGGCGGAGGAGGCCCTGCTCTCGGGAGGCGACCCCCGGGTGAAGGTGCGCGGGCTGGTCGGGGGCACCCGCGGCGGCGCCACGCTCCGGCTCACCGTCGACCGCGGCGCCCAGCGGGCCGCCTACGACGGGCTGCGCGCCACCGGAAAGCCCGGCGCCGTCGTCGCGATCGACCCACGCACCGGCGCGATCCTGGCCATGGTCTCGCTGCCCTCGTACGATCCCAACCTGTACGCGAGCTTCGACGCGGCCAGGCTGGACAGGGTGGACAAGCGGCTGCGGGGTGACCCCGCGAACCCGCTGCTGAACCGGGCGATCCAGCGGAACTACCCGCCGGGGTCCACCTTCAAGGTCGTCACCGGCGCGGCGGCGCTGCACTCCGGGCGGTACGGCCTCGGCACCCGGGTCAGCGCCCCGGCGTCCCTGCGCCTCCCCGGCACCAGCACCTACCTGCGCAACTTCGGCGGCGGTACCTGCGGCAACGGCAACCCGCCGCTGCTCCAGGCGTTCAAGCTCTCGTGCAACACCCCCTTCGCGAAGATCGGGGTCGACCTCGGCCAGGACGTGCTGCGCGAGCAGGCCGAGGCGTTCGGATTCGACACGGACGATCTGGAGGTCCCCATGCCGGTGGCCAGGAGCGTCTACCCCTCCGTGCTGGACGACGCGCAGACCGCGATGTCGGCGCTTGGCCAGTTCGACGTCCGGGCCACCCCGCTCATGATCGCGATGATCGCGGCGGCGGTGGCCAACGACGGCTCACTGATGCGCCCCCACCTCGTGAAGGACGTACGTCTCGCCGACGGCACGATGATCGACGAGGCCGAGCCGTCGGCGTACCGCCGGGTGCTCGGCGCGGAGGAGGCCGAACGGCTCACCGTGATGATGGTCGCCGCCACCGGGAAGGGGAGCACCGGTTCCGCCGCGGCCATCCGGGGGGTGAAGGTGGCCGGCAAGACCGGCACCGCGGAGAACACCGCCAAGGGCAGGGCCCACGCGCTCTTCACCGGCTTCGCCCCGGCCGTCTCCCCCCGGATCGCCGTGGGGGTCCTGGTCGAGGGGGGCGGATCCGGGGGACGGGTGGCGGCTCCCATAGCCAAAGCCGTCATGGCGGAGTTTCTGGGCGGTCAGGCGGAGTAGGTCATCGAGGGTGGCGGGTGCGGGGGACGGGTGGCGGTCTCTGTCGCTGGAACCCGTTATAGCCAAAGCCGTCATGGCGGAGTTTCTGGGCGGTCAGGCGGAGTAGGTCATGGGTGGCGGGTGCGGGGGACGGGTGGCGGTCTCTGTCGCTGGAACCCGTTATAGCCAAAGCCGTCATGGCGGAGTTTCTGGGCGGTCAGGCGGAG
>NZ_JBFAOJ010000011.1:123901-146952 GCF_040675205.1 Streptosporangium sp. NPDC049644
TAGGTCGTCGAGGTGCCGGTCGGGAGCGGCTCCCGGCGCCGGGGCCTTTCCGGGCGGTCAGGCGGAGTAGGCCCTGGCCTGGAGGCCGTAGAGGTCGGCGTACAGGCCGTCGAGGCCCATGAGCTCGTCGTGGGTGCCGTGCTCGACGACCTTGCCGTGGTTCAGGACGTAGATCCGGTCGGCGTAGCGGACGCTGGCCAGCCGGTGGGTGATCAGCAGGACGGTGCGACCGTCGGCGTGCTGCCGGATGCGTTCGAACAGGGCGTGCTCGGCGCGGGCGTCCAGAGCCGCGGTGGGCTCGTCGCAGATCAGCAGCGGGGCGTCCCGATGGAAGCCCCGGGCCACCGCGATCCGCTGCCACTGGCCGCCGGACAGCTCCTGGCCGTCCTTGAAACGCCGGTCGAGCAGGGTGCTGTAACCGTGCGGCAGCTCGGCGACCACCTGGTCGGCGCCCGCGACCTCGGCCGCCGCGACGAGCGCGGGCTCCCCCTTGTCGGTGCCCATGCTGATGTTGTAACGGGCGGTCAGCGGCCAGCGGGTGTGGTCCTGGGCGATGACCGCGATGCGGTGGCGCAGGTCGTCGGGATCGACCTCGGCCAGATCGACGTCGTCCCAGCTGACCCGGCCGCCGTCCGGTTCGTACAGCCCGGAGAGGAGTTTGGCCAGCGTGGTCTTGCCCGAGCCGTTCTCCCCGACGAGGGCGATCACCTCGCCCCTGTCGATGCGTATCGTGAGTCCCTGGAGCGCGGGCACGGTGGAACCCGGATAGGCGAAGACGACGTTCTCGGCGACGATCCGCTGGAAGCTCTCCGGTGCCCGCGCCGGCCGCCCGGAGGGCAGCCTGCGCTCCGCCTCCGCGCAGAAGTCGAGGAAGTCGGTGAAGTAAAGCCCCTCCTCGTAGAGACGGTTCGTGGCGTACATGAGGTTGGCCAGGTAGGTCTGGCCCGAGCGGATCGCCAGCACGGCGGTGCCCGCCACCGCCAGCGGGACCGCGCCCATCGCGAGCAGCACACCCAGGGCCACGTAGACCACGGCGGTGCCGACCCCGCCCAACGCCTCGCCGACGACCTTCGCGAGCACCTGCCGCCTGGCCAGGCCGAGCATGACCGTCTGCTCGGCGGTGGCCACCGCGTCGTACATCCGCATCAGGAAGCCGCGCATGGTGAACGAGCGCACCTCGGCGGCAGGTTCGCGCTCCGCGAGCAGCTCCGCGATGATCCATTTCCGGCGGCGGGCGGGGATCAGCGCGTACATGGTGGTGTAGCGCATGCGCGCGGAGCGGACCGCCGCCCAGGCGTCGGGCAGCACCGCCAGTACCAGCAGCGGCAGCAGGACCGGGTGGAGCACCCCCAGCACGCCCGCCGCGGCGACGATGCCGATGATCGCGGTCAGCGCGTTGATGGCCGTGGCCACCACCTCGTCCGCCATGGACACCCCGCGTGCCCTGGCCCGCTGGAGCGTGTCGTGGAAGTCGGGGTCGTCGAAGGCCGCCAGGCCGACCTGGCTGGTCAGCCCGTACAGGCGCTCCTCGGCGATCCGGCCGACCTGGGGCTCCAGCCGTGACTGAGCCCAGCCCGCGCCCGCCTGGGTGAGGGTACGCAGGGTCGCGGCCACGCCCACCAGGATCAGGCTCGGCAGGGCGGCCCGCACTCGCTCGGGAGTCGGGCCCGCCTCGAACAGCGCCGACAGCACCCCCGTCGTGGCGAGCAGCCCGAACGCGGTGAAAGCTCCGCCGAGCAGGTTCAGAGTGATCGCGACGGTGGTGTCGCGGGGACTGGCCAGCCACGCCAGCCTGACGGCCTGCGACACCAGCGCGGGAAGCCTGCGGGCGATGGTCAGGAAACCGACCTTCGCCATCTTGTCGGTGTGCGCGTACCACTCGGAGAGGCTGAGCTCGCCAAGCTCGGGGGCCGGATCGGGGGGAGAGTCTGCCATGCGAGCAGTGTGAGCCGCCGCACCGGCGATGGCCATCGAATGGCCGGTTACGGTCGGCGTCGCCTCGCGCGCGGACTGTCACCGTCCGTGACGGGTCGCCGCCCGGAGGCGGTGTGCGCGGCCGCGGCCGGGGGCGGGATGATCCGAGGGGCGGAAATGGTCTAAGACTGGGCATGGTTCGGTAATTGATGTCACACTTTCTGTGACGGTTCTACCCTCGACCTCTTTAAGAGCCGATGACCCAGGAAACCGCACATGCTTCCCTCACCGGAGGCAACCTGCCTCTCGAACCCAACGGCTTCGTGGGGCGTGAAGCCGACGTGGAAGAACTCGCAGACCTACTGGGCGTCGCCCGGGTGGTCACCCTCTGCGGGGCGGGCGGCATCGGCAAGAGCAGGCTGGCGATCCGGGTCGCGACCCAGCTGGCGGAGGAGTTCCCCGGCGGTGTCTGGCTGGTCGAGCTGGCCGACGCGGTGCCGGGCGACCTGATCGAGCCCCGGGTGGCCGCCGTGCTCGGGGTCAAGGCCGAGCCGTCCCGCGCGCTGGCCGACACCCTGATCGACGCGCTCGGCGAACGGCGGCTGCTGCTGGTCATGGACAACTGCGAGTCGCTCATCGAGGAGTCCGCCAGGTTCTGCCGCGCCGTGCTCACCGTCTGCCCGGACGTACGCGTGCTCACGACCAGCCGCGAGCCCCTGCGGGTGGCAGGGGAGACCGTGTGGCGGGTGCCGCCGCTCAGCCTGCCCAGGGGCGAGGGCCACGACGCCGGCGCCAGCGAGGCGGTGCGACTCTTCGTCGACCGCGCCACCGCCGCCTCGCGGGGCTTCGCCATGACCGATCAGAACGCGGCGGACATCGCCGGGCTCTGCGAGGCGCTCGACGGGATGCCGCTCGCCATCGAGCTCGCCGCCGCCCTGTGCAGGGTGCTGACCGTGGAGCAGATCAACGCCAGGATCCGGGACCGGTTCCGGCTGCTGTCGGCGGGCGACAGAACAGCCCCGGCCAGGCAGCGGACGCTCAGGGCGACGGTCGACTGGAGCTACCAGCTGCTCAACGAGCCCGAGCGGATCCTGCTGCGGCGGCTAGCGGTCTTCACCGGCGGCTGGACGCTCGACATGGCCGAGCAGGTCTGCGCGGGCAACGCCCTGTGGGCCGAGGACGTCCTGGGGGTGCTCTGCGACCTGGTCGACAAGTCGCTGGTCCTGGCCGACGCCGCGGTCGCGGGCGAGACGCGCTACCGCATGCTGGAGACGATCCGCGAGTACGCCGCGGAGCAGCTCGAAGCCTCCGGCGAGGAACCCGAGTTCCGGCGGCTGCACCGCGACCACATGATCGAGCTCGCCGCCCGGATCCACCAGACGATAGTCCGGCGGCCCCGGCCCACCTGGGCCGAGATCTGCCCGATGCTGGTCATGCTGGACGAGCTCCAGGCCAACGTCTGGGCGGCGGTGCGCTGGTCGGTCGAGGCCGCGAGCGACCCGGAGAGCGCGCTCCGCCTCCTGGTACTGCTCCGCTGGCCGATCATCGCCGGGGGAAGGTTCACCCCGACCGACAAGTGGCTGGACCGCCTGCTCGACACCGCCCCCGAGGAGCTGGCGCCGTACGTGCGTGGCGACGCCCTCGCGCTGCGCGGGCAGGTGGCCTTCGGGCAGGGCGATCCGGACACCGCGCAGGTCGCCTGCACCGCGGCGGTCGAGCTGTGCCGAGAGACGGGCCTGCCCGGGCCGCTCAGCGGCGCGCTGGCCATCCTCGCCTGGGTGGCGATCTACCAGCGCCGCCCGGAGCGGGCCAGGTCCCTGCTGGACGAGGCGCTGGAGGCCGTGCACACCGTCGACGACCCGTGGCACGAAACGGTCATCCGCTCCATGGAGGGCACTTTCGCACTGTCGGAGGGCAGGGCGAAGGAGTCGCAGCGCTCCTTCGAGGCCGCGCTGGCCATCGCCCACGAGCTGGACAATCACTGGGCCGCGCCGGTGGCCCTCATCGGTCTGGCCCAGGTCGCCTGGCTCCGCGGCGACCTGGCGGAGGCCCGCGCCCACTACGAGCGCGCCCTCGACATGCTCCAGGACATCACCGCTCACTGGCAGTCCATCACCTGCCTGTCAGGTCTGGGCCGGATCGCCCTGGCCCAGGGAGACCTCGTCACCGCGCGGGCCAGGCTGATCGAGAGCCTGCGGCTCTGCACCGGGACCGGCCAGCGGCTCGGCGTGGCCCGCCGGATCGAGACGCTCGCCCAGCTCGCCCTCGCCGAGGAGGACGACCGCAGGGCGGTGCGCCTGGCCGGAGCCTCCGCCGCGATCAGGAGCGCGATGAGCGGCGCCGTGCTGCCGCCCGGGTTCGGGGCGCGGATGGAGGAACTGCTCCAGCCCGCCCGGGTACGCCTCGGTGACGCGCTGGTCGCCCAGCTGTGGGCGCACGGCCAGGAGATGTCCCAGGAGCAGGCGGTCCGCTACGCACTTCAGCTCGACGAGCCGTGCGAGACGCCGGTGCTGCTCGGCAGGCCTCCGGTCGTCGCCCCGCTGACCACGCTCACCTGCAGGGAGGCGGAGATCGCCGAACTGATCGCCAGGGGAATGAGCAACAGGGCCATCGCCGACGAGCTGGTGATCAGTCCCGCCACCGCGGCCAGGCACGTCGCCAACATCCTGGCCAAGCTCGGCTTCTCCTCGCGCACACAGGTCGCCACCTGGGTCGTCGAGCAGAATCGTTCCTGACACGCGGGCCGGGAGCGGTCACCGGGTCGACCGCTCGGGCTCTACACACCCGGGCTACACATGTGCGGGTGTGAAGATACATCTCGGGATACCCAGTCCGGAGTATGTGCCGGGACCGCCGCTCGCCGTACGTTTTCCTGGTGTTCGACCGATGACGTCCAGCCTTCCGCACCGTGCCGGCCACAGTTCCGGTCCGGAACGGCAGGTCCACACCATCCCGGGCGTCTCGGTCGAGCACGTCGCGGACGTCGCGTGTCCCGGTAGACGGCGAGGCCCCCTCGGAGGGGTGGGGGCCGAAGCCAAGGGCCGCACGCGGCAGCGGGCTCGAGTCGCGCAGGGCTCGAGCCCGCCTTCCGTTGTGAGGGACCGCTCAGGGGGCTGTTTCCGGGGTCTGATTTCGGGGGCGTGGCTCAGAGGGGTCGCCGGGCGTCTGGGGCGGACGCCCCGTCCTTTGGGGGAGGAAGCATTGCTTGTCGTGCGGGTGCGACTCGGCGGGGTCGGGGGTTCCGTCGACGACCCTCTCCTGAAGAGGGGGTTTGCGGCGCGGCGATGCGCCTCGAAGCACCGCGTCGACCAGCCCCGGCCATGAACGCGGCGGGGCGTGTCGGTGTTCGCGCGGGTCGGTGAATCGCGAACCGGCGGATTCGACCGGCAGGTCGGGTGCGGAATCCCCGCTTTTCGAGACATGGGAGGGCGTCAAGGGGCCGAATACACAGCCATCTACATACATCTGTCGATGCCCCTGTGGACAGGCCGACCCTACCCTCATCGGAATGAGACCCACCTCGCCGTCCACCAGCTGCACACTCACCGAGGCGGTGTTCGGCTACGCGCACGGACGAGGTGATCGGCCGGCACTGATCGACCTCGGCGCCGGCCTGGTGTACGGCTACCGCAGGCTGGCCGCGGAGGTGACCCGAGGAGCCTCGGGCCTGGTGCGGCGGGGGGCGCGGCGGCGTCAGGTGGCCGGAATCCACGTGGACAGCGCGGTGGCCCAGACGCTGGCGGTGCACACGGTCATCGCGGCCGGAGGGGTGGCGGCGCCGATCACCTCGGGGTGTGAGGAGATGGCGGACCTGCTGGCCGAGTGGGAGGCACGGCTGCTCATCACCACTCCGCGCCTGGCGGACGCCTCGTTGCGGGCCGTGGAGGACTCGCGGGTCCGGCAGGTGATCGCGTTCGGCCAGGCCCGCGACACCGTCGACTTCGCCGACCTGTTGCTCCTGGAGCCCGTCCCGCTGCCCTTCCTCGACCCCGCGGTGCAGCCCGCCCTGCTGATCGAGGACGGAGGGGTGCTCACCCACCAGGACCTGATCACGAGGATGAGCCTGCTCGACAGGGGCGCCGAGCTGGGGAAGTCCGACGTCCTCCTGGTGACCTGGCCACTGAGGTGCAGCCTGGCCCTGACCACCCTGATCGGGCTGGCGTTGATGCGCGGCTCCCTGGTCGTCGTGGCCCCGGGCCTGTCGTCCGAGGACCTGGCGGCGACCATCCATGACTTCGGCGTCACCGTCGTCGCGCTCTCCGACGGCGCGGTCCAGCGCGTCTGAGCCCCGCCCGTCGGCCCTTACAGCCCTCCTTTTCCCGTCCCCGCCATCCGGTGCGCCGTGGTTCCGCACCGCCGTGCGGCCGACCGGTTCGCTGTCACCGGAGGGTGTCGTCTGGCGCTCGTATCCCGGGATATTGACCTGTTATCCGCGCGACCTTGACGGCGCTCGGTGTGGAGTGGCTTGATTGCCGTACTGACAACGTTGTCATATTTTCGGGGATTCTGTGCACCCCAAACCCCGAAGGGACGGAGAGCTGTGCGACGACAGTGGATGGCAGCCGTCGCGGTCACCGTGGCGGGCCTGCTCGCCCTGACCGCCTGTGGTGACGGCGGCGGTGACGGTGCCACGCAGAGCCCGCAGGCCGACGCGAAGAAGAAGGTCGAGGTCTTCTCCTGGTGGACGGGACCCGGCGAGGCCGACGGCCTGAAGGCCATGAAGGAGATCTTCGAGAAGCAGAACGCCGGGCTTGAGTTCTTCGACGCGGCCGTGGCGGGCGGGTCCGGGGACAAGGCGCGAGCCCTGCTGACCACCAAGCTGCAGGCCCAGACCCCGCCGGACACCTTCCAGGGGCACGCGGGCGCCGAACTCCAGGGCTACATCAAGGCCGGGCAGCTCGAACCGCTCAACTTCCTCTACGACGAGCTCAAGCTGAAGGACGTCTTCCCCCAGCAGCTGATCGACCAGATCAGCGTCCAGGGCCAGGTCTACTCGGTGCCGGTCAACATCCACCGCTCCAACGTGATGTGGTTCAACCCGGCGGTGCTGAAGGAGGCGGGCGTCACCGAGGTGCCGAAGACGATCCCCGACTTCGTCGCCGCGCTGGAGAAGGTCAAGCAGAAGGGCAAGATCCCGCTCTCGATCGGCTCTGAGTGGACCATGGTCCACCTGCTGGAGAGCGTGCTGCTCGGCTCGCTCGGCACCGACGCCTACAACCGGCTCTGGACCGCGGGTTCCGACTGGTCGGGCCCGGCGATGACCAAGGCGCTCGACGACTTCAAGACGATCCTGTCCTACGCCGGTGACCCGGCCGACGACTGGCAGCCCGCGGCCAAGCAGGTGGCCGACGGCGAGGCCGCGTTCAACATCATGGGCGACTGGGCGTACGGCTACTTCCACAACCCGCCGGACGGTGGCCTGGGCAAGACCTCCAAGACCGACTTCGACTGGGCGCCCTCGCCGGGCACCGGTGGCACGTTCATGTGGCTCTCCGACAGCTTCACCCTGCCCAAGGGCGCGCCGAACCGCGACGGGGCGGTGGCCTGGCTGAAGGTGGCCGCGAGCAAGGAGGGCCAGGACGCCTTCAACCCGAAGAAGGGCTCCATCCCGGCACGCAAGGACGCCGACACCGCCCTCTACACCGACTACCTCGCGGACGCGCTGAAGGACTGGGGCGGCGACAAGCTCGCCGGCTCCATCCAGCACGGCGTGGTGGTGAACGACGCCTGGCGCGTCGCGATCAACGAGGCGGTCGGCCTGTTCCACGGAGACAAGGACGTGGCCGCGCTGCAGAAGGCGCTGGCCGAGGCCGCCAAGAACTCCGGGCAGTGATTTTCGGTACGGCCCGCGAAGGCGCGGGCCGTACCTCGCGGAAGGGGTGTCCGTGACACGGGTACGCAGGTGGCTGCCGGGGCTGCTGCTGGTCACACCGTCGATCATCGCGATCGCGGTCTTCGTCTACGGCATGCTCGGCTGGAACTTCCAGTTGGCGATGACCGACAGGCACGACGAGGTGTCCGAGGGGAGTTTCGTCGGCCTGGAGAACTTCTTCACCCTCTGGGACCAGAAGCGCTGGGGCATCTCGGTCAACCACGCCGTCGTCTTCACCGTGGTCTTCGTGTTCGGGGCGCTGCTGCTCGGCTGGCTGCTGGCGTTCCTGATGGAGAAGGGGATCAGGGGCGAGGGGACCTTCCGGGCGGTCTACCTGTTCCCGATGGCGATCTCCTTCGTGGCGACCGGGGTGGTCTGGCGCTGGCTGATGAACTCCGGTCAGGGCGAGCGGGCGGTCGGGCTGAACCGGCTGTTCGACAGCCTCGGGCTGGAGTTCCTGCAGTGGCAGTGGTTCCGCGATCCCGACTGGGGGATGGCCGCCATGGCCATTCCGGCGATATGGCAAATGTCGGGATATGTAATGGCGTTGTTCCTGGCGGGGTTCCGGGGGGTCCCCGAAGACCTCCGGGAGGCGGCCCGGGTCGACGGGTGCGGCGAGTGGCAGGTCTACCGGCACATCGTGCTGCCGATGCTCCGCCCGGTCACCCTCTCGGCCCTGATCATCCTCGGCCACATCTCGCTCAAGGTCTTCGACCTGATCGTCGCGGTCTCCGGCAAGCAGATCATCACCGACGTGCCCGCCGTCTTCATGTGGGTCGCGGTCTTCGACTCCCACGATCCGGCCAAGGGCGCCACCATCGCGTCGTACATCGTGCTCGCGGTCAGCGTCTTCGTCATCCCCTACCTCGTCTGGACCCTTCGCAGGGAGCGGCGCTCATGACCTCCCTCCCTGTACGGGACGCGGACCCCGGGAACGTCGCCCCCTGCCTGGCCTGCACTCTCCACGGGGGAGCGGCGCTCATGACCGGCACTCCCGTACGGGACGCGGACCCCGGGGACGCCGGTCCCCATCTGCCCTGGACACTTCGCAGGAAGCGACGCGCATGACGACCACCGTGACCGACACCCCCGCCGCCCCCGTACGGGACGGGAACCCCGGCGGACGGGCCAGGCGGCGGGCGCGGCTGTCGCGCGGCGTACGGCTGACGCTGCTGGTCGCCTTCCTCCTCGTCTTCCTGATCCCGATCTACGTGCTGCTGGTCACCAGCTTCAAGCCGCTGACCGAGGCCGATCCCGGCCGGGCCTGGGCGCTGCCCGAGGTGTGGACGGCCGAGCCGTGGCGGGTGGCCTGGGAGAAGCTCGCACCCGGCATCTGGAACAGCGTGCTGCTGGCCGTGCCCGGCTCGCTGATCTCGGCGGTGCTCGGCTCGATGAACGGCTATGTGCTGTCGAAGTGGCGCTTCCCCGGCTCCGACGTGCTGTTCACGCTGTTCCTGTTCGGCATGTTCATCCCGTACCAGGGCGTCATGATCCCGCTGGTGCAACTGCTGGTGAAGCTCAACGAGGTCACCCTGGCGGTCACCGGGGTGCCGGGCGTCTTCTACGGCGCGATCCCCGGGCTGCTGCTGGCGCACGTGGTCTACGGCATCCCGATCTGCACCCTGATCTTCCGCAACTACTACGTCACCATCCCCGACGAGCTGATCGAGGCGTCCAGGGTGGACGGCGCGGGGATGCTGCGGACCTACTGGTCGGTGGTGCTGCCCGTCTCGGGACCCGCCTTCGCGGTCGTGATCATCTGGCAGTTCACCTCGATGTGGAACGACTTCCTGTTCGCCGTCTTCCTGACCGGTCCGCAGAGCTGGCCCACCACGGTCATGCTCAACAACATCGCCGGAGCCCAGACCGTCCCCTACAGCCAGCAGATGGCCGCGGCCCTGCTCGCCTCCATCCCCACAATGATCATCTACGTCCTCCTCGGCCGCTTCTTCATGCGCGGCCTGATGGCCGGAGCATTGAAGGGCTGATATCTTGACGATTTTGTGTTAAATATCGCCTCTTTTGCTGGTATGTGGGCTATTCGGCCTTTAGCGTGCAGATCATGCTCTCTGTCCCACGGGCTGGTGCGTCGCCGGATGGCAGAGCGACCGCCGTTGTCACCGAACTGGTCTGCTATCCCGTCAAGGGGTGCGCCGGCGTCTCGATGACCGAGACGCTGCTGACGGAGGCGGGCCTGGCACACGACCGCACCTTCATGGTGGTCGGCGACAACGGTGTGTTCCGCAGCCAGCGGCGCGATCCGCGGCTTGCCGCCATCAGTCCCGAGGTCAGCGCGGACGGGGATCGGCTCACCCTCCGGATGCCGGGTTTCGACGCGCTGACCGTCGAGGTGGACCTGCTCTCCGCCAGGCGCGAGGTGGAGCTGTTCGGCACGCCGTACCAGGGGATCGACCAGGGCCGGGCCGCGGCCGAGTGGTTGTCGGAGGTATTGGGCGCGCCGAGCAGGCTCGTGCGGGTGCCGCCGGAGCACCGCCGGGTGACCGGCGGCTGGACACCCGGCACGTCCGGCTACGCGGACAGCAGCCCGGTACATCTCGTCTCCGAGGCCACCCTCGCCCTGCTCAACCGGCGGCTCACCGAAGGGGGCGGCGTCCCGCTGCCGATGGCCCGGTTCCGCCCCAACATCGTGATCGGCGGCTGGACGGAGCCACACCGGGAGGACGGGGCCCGGCGGATGCTCGTCGGCGACACCGAGCTCGGTTACGCCAAGCTCGCCATCCGATGCGCGGTCACGATGGTCGACCAGGACAGCGGCACCAGAGCGGGCCCGGAGCCGCTGCGCACGCTGGCCACCTACCGCCGCGCACCCGAGGGCGGGGTCGCGTTCGGGGTGAAACTCTCCGTCGTACGCCCCGGCAAGCTGGCTCTGGGCGACGAGGTGAACGTCCAGTCCTGGGGCGAACCGGAACTTCGGCAGCCGTCGCGTCCCGGTCGTCCGTCCTGAGCCGCGGCGAGCACCACTTACGGACCCGGGGCCTGGCGGTCGGCCACTGATCGCCGAGTTCCACCCGCCCACCTCGCAGGCGTCCCGGCCGGGCCGCTCGCCGAACCGGTGTCCGGCGCCGGTTCTCAGAGCCACAGGCAGGGTGAAGCCGTTGCCGTACTACGTCGAGGCCGTTCGCCCATCCTCTCGAAGACTCCGATGCGAGCCCCTGAACGGCTGAACCGAATGGATCCCGGCAACGTCTCACGATCATGAGACTGCCGGTCCTGCTGCTTCTCGGCGCGCTGACCGCCTGCGGCGCCCCCGCGACCACGCCCCGAACCCCGGATATCCCGGCAACGGCGTCCGCACCCTCCGCGCGGGAGGCGCCGAAGATCCCCGAAGCCTCGACGGACCCGACACCCGGATCCGCGTGCGCTCCGGCGCCCACCAGGAAGCTGAATGTCAGGCTGCTCCGGCAGACGGCCTTCGACTACGACCCGCTCAACTCTCCGGAGGAACTCGCGGCGAAGGCCCCGCTGGTCGTCGCGGGCACCGTCGAGGACTTCCTGCCGGGGCAGATCGTCGAGGAGGGGATCCCCGGTGACCGCACGCACTACGTGCTGATGCCGGTGCGGGTGACCGAGCGGTTCAAGGGACCGGCCGCCCGCCTGGTCCACGTGAAGTTCTTCCAGGGCGGGATATGGAGGAACCAGACCCCGGTCAACTCGGTGGCCGACTTCCGGCGGGCGGTGCCCCGGGGTACCCCGGTCATGCTGTTCGTCTATCCGGACATCCGCGAGGGAAGCGTCATCAAGGACCGCGCCGCGCTCCCGGCCGGAACGTCGATCTACTCGGCCCACCCGCAGGGCGTGCTCCTCGGCCGGGGCCTGACGGTCATCGGCGGCATGGAGGAGATCAACCCGGCCTCCCGCTGGGCCGACCCCTGCGGTCTGGACGGCATCGCCACCCGCCTACGCGTCGCAGGCCACCAAGGACACTGACCACCACAGGCGGAATCCCTCACCCGACCTCCATGAACGATTCCCGAACACCCGTCAGCCGTCCCGACCTTCCCGATTGATCGGATGTCGCTGAACGGCCTCACCGAGAGGTGTCGAGGGCCGGTGAGCGGTTGACCAGGGAGTCGCCCAGGGGGGTGCGGTGGTAGAGGATGGTGCGGCCGGTGCGGTTGCCGGTGATCAGGCCCGCCTTGCGCAGGGCGGAGATGTGGCCGCCCACGGTGCCGAGGCCGAGGCCCAGCAGGGTGACGAGCTGGGTGGTGGTGGCCGGGGCCGCGAGCTCCAGCAGCAGGCGGGTCCTGGTCCTGCCGATCAGGCCGGCCAGACCGTCCGCCGTCTCGGGGGGAATGCCGGTGCCCCGGGCCGGATAGCTGATCGCGTACGGCCAGTCGTCCTCCAGGTAGGAGCCCATCTCGATGGGGAAAACGGTCGGCACGAAGAGCAGCCCGCGCCCGTTGAGCCGGTGGGTCTCGTCCGCGCCCCCGGCCAGCACCTCGATGACACCGTCGGGATCCCACCGGATCCGCGGGGTGAGGTCGTCGAGCGCCGCAGCCCAGCCGTAGGTCGCCAGGCGGCCCGCCCGCTGGATCACGTCCCGCTCCAGGATCGCGTGGAAGCGTGGCCACGCCGGGGAGACGATCTCACCCCATGTCGCCTGGAGCGCCTCGGCGAAGAGCTGTACGACGTCTGAGGAGAACAGCACCTCCCTGACGGGCGCGGGGGGGCGCGGCATCCCCTCCAGGTTTCTCGCGATCTCGTCGTGCGCCTGCGCCGCCGGAGTGGCCCGTACCACCGCGAGCTCCGCCTCGAACGGGGTGTCCACTCCGGTCGGCGGCGGCGCGGGGAAGTCGGCGTTGTAGTGTCGCTCGCGGAAAAGCGCCACCAAAGGGGCCAGTCCCGGCTGCGTGAGCAGCAGTCTCTCGTACGGCTCCCGCATCCGGTCCGCCCACGACCGCCACTGTCCGGAGCCCCTGGCCCCGGACAGGACCCAGAGGGCGTGCTTGGTCACGATGAGCGGGGAGATGGCGAACCTGCTGGCCATGATGTCGTGCGGGGTGACCTCGATGCGATAGACCACTGAGCGACCTTTCGGATATACCCGAAAGATTAGCCAGTCGTCCGAATGCTCGCCCAGCATCGTCCCCATGACCACACAAGAACGCGGCGCGACCTACACGGAGGTCTTCGCGAGCGGTGAGTTCCGTGTCCTGTTCGGAAGTTTCACCCTTCTGGTGGCCGGTGACCAGGTCAAGATGCTGGCCCTGTCGGCGCTGGTCTACGCGCGGACCGGCTCGCCCGGGCTGTCGGCGGCGGCGTACATGCTGGGGTTCCTGCCCTACGCCGTCGGCGCCACCTTCCTGCTCTCGCTGGCCGACCGGATCCGGCCGCGCGCGCTGATGATCGCGGGGGAACTGGTGCGGGTGGCGACCTGCCTGCTGATCGCCTTCGCCGGGCTGTCCGTCTGGGCGATGCTCGCCCTGGTCCTGGTCACCGGCCTGTTCTCACCGGTCTTCGGGGCCGCGCGGATGGCCCTGCTGCCCGACCTGCTGCCGGGGGACGCGTTCGTGCTGGGCAGGTCCGTGCTGACCGTGACGTCGGCGGGAGCGCAGATCGGCGGGCTGGCCGTGGGCGGCGGCATCCTTGCCGCGACCGGTCCCTCGGGGGCGCTGGCCGTCACCGCCGCGCTGTCCGCGCTGGCCGCCGTGGTGCTCCGCTTCGGCCTGCCCGACTTTCCGGCCAGGGACGCGGAGGCCGGCCTTCCCGGTGAACGTACCGAGGATGGAGATCTCCCGGCAGGCGGGGAGGTGCGCACCGAGCGGGCCAGCGGCGGAGGTGCCGTCTGGGAGACCCTGCGGGTCAACCGGGTGCTGCTGGCGGACGCGCGGATACGCGGCCTGCTTCTCGCACAGTGGCTGCCGGTGACGTTCGTGACGGGCGGCGAGGCGATGCTGGTCCCCTACCTGGGGAGCACCGCCGGGTACGCGCTCGCCGCGGCCTCCGCGGGCCTGGCGGTGGGGAGCTTCGTCGTCGGCCGGCTGGTCTCGCCCTCCGGCAGGGAGAGGCTGGCGTTTCCCATGGCGGTGGCGTCGGGCCTGCCGCTGCTGGTGTTCGCCTTCCAGCCGGGGCTCGGGGGAGCCGCGCTGCTCGTGCTGCTCGCCACGGTGGCGTCGACCTCCTACGAGCTCGGATTGCAGCGGTGGTTCGTGGAGGCGGTGCCCGAGCCGGTCAGGGGGCAGGCGTTCGGCCTGGCCTCGGCGGGAATGATGTCCGGACAGGCGCTCGGCGCGGTCCTGGTGGGTGTGGCCGCCGAGCTGACCTCCCCGCACATGGCGATCGTCCTGGCGGGGGCCGCGACCGTCTGCTGCTCACTCGTCCTGCACCGCTCCCTGCGGCCGGAGCCCTCCTGACCGGGCCTCCTCGTACGGTCGGCGAGAATGGGGAACAGCTCACCTAGCGCTAGGAGATCACCTACGTTGTCCCAGAAGCACGAAGTCCCCCCGGCGGGCGGAGACCGCCCCGGCCTGCGGGCCGACTGTGCGAACTGCTTCGGGCTGTGCTGTGTCGCGCTGCCCTTCGCCGCCTCGGCCGACTTCGCGGTCGACAAGGCCGCGGGGAAGCCGTGTGCGAACCTGCGGGCGGACTTCCGCTGCGGCATCCACGCGAACCTCCGCGAGCGGGGCTTTCCCGGCTGCACGGTCTTCGACTGCTTCGGCGCGGGGCAGCAGGTCTCCCAGGTCACCTTCGGCGGGCAGGACTGGCGGCGGGCTCCGGGCACCGCCGGGCGGATGTTCGAGGTGTTTCCCGTCATGCGGCAGCTTCACGAGCTGCTCTGGTACCTGACCGAGGCACTGGCGTTGCCGCAGGCCCGCCCCATCCACGATGATCTCCGTCGCGCGCTGGACGACACCGAGCGCCTCACCCGTGGCAGTGCCGAGGCGCTGGTGGAAACGGACGTGGCGACGGTCCGTCAGGGTGTCAACGCCCTGCTGCTCCGCGCCAGCGAGCTGGTACGGGCCGAGGTGCCCGGCCGCAAGAAGAACCACCGGGGAGCAGATCTGATCGGGGCCAGGCTCAGGGGCGCCAATCTGCGGGGGGCCAACCTGCGTGGGGCCTACCTCATCGCGGCCGACCTGCGGAACGCCGACCTGCGTACGGCCGACCTCATCGGGGTGGACCTCCGTGACGCCGACCTGCGCGGCGCCGACCTCACCGGGAGCATCTTCCTCACTCAGGCCCAGGTCAACGCGGCCAGAGGAGACACCGCGACCACGCTGCCCGCCGGGCTCACCCGCCCCGCGCACTGGTCCTAGGCGGGGAGCTCCCCCGAGCCCCGGGGGATGAGCCGGGTCGGCAGCTCGACCCGCTCGGGAGTGCCGTGGTCGCCCGACAGACGGTGGAACAGCAGTTCGGCGGCGGTCCTGCCGAGCCGCACCGGGTCCTGGGCCACCACGGTGACGCCGGGGACCAGCAGGTCGGCCAGTTCGAAGTCGTCGAAGCCCACCAGGGCCGGACGGTGCCCGGTACGTAGCACGGCCACGGTGATCCGGCCGTTGCCGGTGAACACCGCGGTGGGCGGGGCGTCACCGGAGAGCATCCGGTCCAGCGCGGGACCCGCCTGCTCGGCCGGGCCGGTCGCGACCAGTGACGGGTCGAAGGGCAGGCCCGCCTCCGCGAGGGCGCGGCGGTAGCCGTGCAGGCGCTCGCCGGCGGTGAAGATGGACGCGCTGTCGCCGATGAAGGCGATGCGGTGGTGACCGTGCCGGATCAGGTGGCTCACCCCCGCGTGCGCGCCGCCCGCGTTGTCGCACAGCACGGTGTCGGCGTCCAGCCCACCCGGCCGGTCGGCGAAGACGGCGGCGATGCCCGCGTCGAGTTCGGGCCGCAGGTAGTCGTGGTCGGTCCCGGCGGGCACGATGACCAGGCCGTCGACCCGGCGCGAGCAGAAGGCGAGGATCAGTTCCCGCTCGCGCCGGGCGTCCTCCCCCGAGGAGCCGCTGAGTACCAGCGAGCCGTGCCGGAGCGCCACGTCCTCGACCGCGCGGCTGAGCCCCGAGTAGAAAGGGTCGGCCACGTCCTCGATCACCAGGCCGATGGTCGCGGTCCTGCCCCGGCGCAGCACGCGGGCGCTCTCGTTGCGCCGGTAGCCGAGCCGCTCGATGGCGGCCGTGACCCGTCCGGCCGTGGCGGGATTGACGCCCGGCTCCTCGTTGACGACCCGGGAGACGGTCTTCAGCGCCACCCCGGCCGCCTCCGCGACGTCCTTCATGGTGGGACGGCCTCGCACACTCTCTGTCACGACTCGATCATCGCCTATGCGCGGCGCACTGACAACGTTGTCAACCGGTTGTGTGGACGATGGTTTCGGTCCCGTCGTCCCAGCGCCAGGGCACGTGACGCCCGTGCAGGTGCACTCCGCCGATCCACCGGTCGACGCCGTTGAGCGTCACGTGGTCCGCCACACCGGCGAGCACCCGTGCTCCGGTGTCGGTCAGGCGCAGGCCGGTCCCGCGACCAACCGGACGGTCCGCCCGCTCGGCGTCGAGCAGCGGGACGGACGCGCGCGCCATCCGGTCCATCATCGCGAAGCACCAGGTGTCTCCGAGGTACGGACGCGTCTCCCGCGCCCCGGCACGAACGAACGCCGTCTCGGCGTCGGGCGCGCCATCGGCGACCGCGGCCAGGATCCGCCGCTCGGTGAGAGACAGTCCGTCGCGGGTGGCCGGGTACTCCCGGCTGAGCCGGTCGAACGCCTCGCCCAGAAACCGGAGCTCGCCGGAGCGGGCATCGGCGACGGCGCGCAGACCGTCCGGAGTCGGCGCGCGGAAGGCGGCCCAGGCGTGGGCGGCGAGCTCCAGCGCGGCGGGGGTCAACCGGATGCACGCGTTCGTGGCGGGCAGTTCGCGCAACTGCGCGGCCGTCAGCTGGCCGAGACCACCGAAACGGGCGATACCCGCGTGCTCGCCGATACAGATCAACGTGACGCGCTGTGCCGGCACCCCAAGGTCGGCGAGGCCGGCGAGGATCTGGATGATCTGAAGCTGGTCGTACAGGTCCGCCTCGAACCACAGCACGTACTCACCGTCGCGACCGGCGGCCAGGACGCGGTCCCGCTCGGCGAACATGCCGGCGGCCTCGGCCCTGTCGTCGCAGTTCGCCTGAAGGAGGAAGGCGGCTCTGATCCGGCGAAGCTCCTGCGGCCCCACCGC
This sequence comes from Streptosporangium sp. NPDC049644, assembly GCF_040675205.1. Taxonomy (NCBI): domain Bacteria; kingdom Bacillati; phylum Actinomycetota; class Actinomycetes; order Streptosporangiales; family Streptosporangiaceae; genus Streptosporangium; species Streptosporangium sp. NPDC049644. Next base: position 140,861 of record NZ_JBFAOJ010000011.1, read on the forward strand.
GGGCACCGGCCCTTCGTGCAGCACGTCGCGCCAGTACAGCACGCGCTCGGCGAGCCCGGTCCCGGGCAGATCCGTGGCATCGCCGTTGGTCACGTGCAACGCCGCCCTCATCCAGGCGGGAGGCGGAGCATCCGGCCGTTCCGCGAGGATCTGGCTGCGGGCGGTCGCGTACGACTCGCGGGTCTTGGCCATACGGGCGCGCACCCGCCGTTTGAAGTCGGACTGCCTGGTCATCGTCATCTCCCGCGACCCGTCCGTGGATCCCCCAGCGACCGGTACGGCGGGCGCACGATCGACGACACAACGACCCGGCCGAGAGGTGGACCTCCCTTTGCCTCCTGGGGTGACCCGGCTGGGGCGGGTCGCCGGAGGTTGGGCGCGGACGGACGCCGGCAATCACAGTACCCCGGGATCGGGGAGGCGGAGTGATTCGGAACGGGATCCGATCCCACGCCCGGCTCAGGACATGGCGGCCCGTACCGCGTCGGCCGGCGGTGTGCCGGGCCGGCCGATCAGGCGGCCGAGGTCGTCGCCGGAGGTGTCGAGGTCGCCGCGCGCGATGGCCCCGTCCAGGCCGGCGACGAAGTGGGCGGTGCCCTCGTCGAGGCCGGCGGACCGGAGAAGGCCCGCAAGCTCGGGGACCGTGACGTCGCGGTACACGACCTTCGTCCCGGTCACCTCGGTGATCGTCGCGGCGAGTTCCGCCAGCGTGAACGGCGTGCCGCCCAGTTCGTAGACGGCGTTGCGGTGGCCCTCGCCGGTCAGTGCGGCGGCGGCGGCCGCGGCGTAGTCGGCCCGGGTGGCGGCGGCGATCCGCCCGTCGCCGGCGGCCCCGAGGATCTCGCCGCGCTCAAGGTACCGGCCGAGTTGACCGGTGTAGTTCTCGGTGTACCAGCCGTTGCGCAGCAGGGTGAACGGGACGCCGGACTCGCGCAGCGCGATCTCGGTGGCCCTGTGCTCGGCGGCGAGGGAGAGTTCGGTGGTGTCGGCGCGCAGGACGCTGGTGTAGGCGATGCGCGCGACCCCGGCGGCCTTGGCGGCCTCGATCACGGCCGTGTGCTGGGGCACCCGCCGGCCGACCTCGCTGCCCGAGATGAGCAGCAGGTTGGTGACGCCCCGCAGCGCGGCGGGCAGCGTCTCGGGCCGGGAGTAGTCGCCCTCGCGTACCACGACGCCCCTGGCGGCGAGGTCGGCGGCCTTGGCGGGGGTGCGGGCGACGGCGACGACGTCGGAGGCGGGGACGCCCCCGGCGAGCAGCGCGTCGATGACGAGACGGCCGAGGGGGCCGGTGGCACCGGTGACGGCGTGGACGGTCATGATCTCTCCTGGAGGTCATCTGCGGTTACCAAGCGATAGTACTAACTTTTACACAGTACTAGTTGTTTTACGACATATGTACCCTTGGGGTATGCCGAACGCGTGTGCCCCCGACCCCGACGCCGGTGAACCCACCGACGAACTCATCAGCGACGTGTTCGCCCGCGGCTGCACCTCCCGGGCGGCCCTGGAGGACGTGGCCGGCAAGTGGGGGATCCTCGCGCTGCTCGCCCTCGGGGAGTCCGGTTACCGGTTCAACGCCCTGCGGCGACGGGTGGCGGGCGTGAGCGAGAAGATGCTGGCGCAGACCCTGCAGACCCTTGAGCGAGACGGCATGGTCACCCGCGAGGTCCTGACGGTGATACCCGCCCGGGTGGAGTACTCCCTGACCCCGCTCGGCGCCCGCGTCGCCGAGCGCCTGCGCGATCTCGCGGATCTACTCGAAGGCTCGGTGGACGAGATCGGCGCGGCGCGCGAGGCGTACGACAGCCGCCAGGCGTGACCGCAGGCGGGAACGGCTCAGCAGGACTCGCGCCAGGAGGCCCGGGTGGTGCCTCCCGCCGTCCCGGCCGCGTGCAGGTCGGCCTCGACGCGGGCCGCCGCCGCGAGCAGCGGCGGCAGCAGGTCACGGTGGGTGGACTCGGGGGTGGTACGGCTCGCGTGGGAGGAGATGTTCATCGCGGCGGCCACTCGGCCGGAGCGGTCGCGGACCGGCACGGCGATCGAGCGCAGCCCCTCCTCCAGCTCCTGGTCGACCATCGCCCAGCCCTGGGCGCGAATCCGCTCCAGCTCGGCTCGGAGCGCGCCCGCGGTCGTGACGGTCCTCGGGGTGAACCTGGGCAGTTCGGCGCGCTCCAGGTAGGCGTCCAGCTCGTCCGAAGGCAGCCAGGCGAGCAGCACCCGGCCCATCGAGGTGCAGTGGGCCGGGAAGCGGGTGCCGATGTTGATGGTCACCCGCATGATCCGGGTGGCCACCCGGGCCACGTAGACGACGTCCTCGCCGTCGAGCACGGCCACCGACGCCGACTCGTGCACCTCGGCGACCAGCCGTTCGAGGTGCGGCTCGGCCATCTCGGGCAGGGAGAGGCCGGACAGGTAGGCGTACCCGAGGTCCAGGACGCGGGGGGAGAGCGCGAACAGCCGCCCGTCGGTCCTGACGTAGCCGAGGTCGACGAGCGTCAGCAGGAACCGCCGGGCCGCGGCCCTGGTCAGGCCGGTCGCGCGGGCGACCTCGCTGAGCGTCAGCTCGGGACTCGTCGCGCTGAACGCCTTGATCACCGAGAGCCCGCGCGCCAGCGACCGCACGTGGTCGGAGCCGCGGTCAACCGGTTCGATCATCGCCGTCCTCCTCGTTCCGATCGAACTCCAGTGCCGCCCGCGCCACCGCGAACGCCCGGTTCGCGGCGGGCACGCCCGCGTAGACCGCGGTCTGCAGCAGCACCTCCTTGATCTCCTCCTCGGTGAGACCGACGCGCAGCGCGGCCCGCACGTGCATGGCCAGCTCGTGCTCCTGCCCGAGCGTGGCCAGCATGGCGAGGGTGATGCAGCTGCGGGTGCGCCGGTCCAGGCCGGGGCGGTTCCAGATCTCGCCCCAGGCGTACCTGGTGATGAACTCCTGGAAGTCGGCGGTGAACGGGGTGGCGCTCGCGGTGGCGCGGTCCACGTGCTCGTCACCGAGTACGGCCCGGCGTGTCGCGTCCCCGGCCTCCCAGCCGCTCATGTCCCTGCTCTCTCCCGCGCTCATGTCCCTGGCTCCTCCCGTGCTCGTCCGCCGGTCTTCCCGGCGCTCACCGGCCGGGTCCCGCGAGGTTCCGGTGGGCGGCGAGCGCGCGGTCGACGAAGGTGAGAGCGGAGCCCAGGGCACCCGCCGGGTCGAGGGCCGCGTCGACCTCCTCGGCGGTCAGCGAGACGCCGGGATCGGCGAGCAGGACCTCCCGCAGCGCCAGGCCCCCGGCGGCGGCGCGGGCGCAGGCGGCGTCCACCAGCCGCCGGTCCTGCGGGGTGCCGCCGAGCCGGACGACCACCTGCTCGGCCATCAGCAGCCCCCGGGTCGCGTCGAGGTTGGCGCGCATCCTGGCGGTGTCCACGGTCAGGCCCTCCAGCACCTCACGCAGCCAGCGGGTGGCGCTGCCGGTGAGCCGGAGCAGCTCGCCCAGCGTCTCCCATTCGGCCTGCCAGGGCCCGGCCGCGCGCTCGTGCTCGGCGATCATGCCGCCGAGGAGGGAGGCGACCAGCCCGGGGACGCGCTGGACGCAGGCGAGCACCGACATCGAGCCCACCGGGTTCCGCTTGTGCGGCATCGCGCTGGAGGTGCCCCGTCCGGGCCCGGTGGGCTCGGCGACCTCCGCCACCTCGGTCTGGGCCAGCAGCTTCACATCGTTCGCGATCTTGCCGAGTGTCCCCGCGACGGTGCCGAGCGCGCAGGCCAGCCGGGCGACCGGGGTCCGGTCGGTGTGCCAGGGAACGACCGGCTCGGCCAGCCCGAGCTCGGCCGCGAGCAGCGGCGGCACCTCGTGGCCCCGCTCGCCGAGGACCGACAGGGTGCCCGCCGCCCCGCCGTACTGGGCCGGCAGCGGAACCCGCGCCAGCTCGGTTCGGGAGCGGTCCAGCGCGCTCAGCCAGCCCGCGGCCTTCAGCCCGAACGTGACCGGTACGGCGTGCTGGCCGACCGTACGCCCGGCCATGACGCTGCCGCGGTACTCGGACGCCAGTAGCGCGCACGCCCCGGCGCAGGCGGACAGGTCGGCCAGGACCGGGGCCAGGGCCCGGCGGGCGACCAGCATCGCCGCGGTGTCGTTGATGTCCTGGCTGGTGGCGCCGTAGTGCACGAACCGCCGCAGGCCGGGCTCGATCCGTGTCCGCAGGGCGGCCACCAGGCCGATGACGGGGTTGCCGCTCCGGGCCGCCTCGGCACCCAGCCCGGCGAGGTCGTAGAGCTCGGGGCGGCAGGCCGCGGCCACCGCCGGGGGCACCTCGGCGGGGACCAGTCCGATCCCGGCCTGCGCGGCGGCCAGCGCGGACTCGACGTCCAGCATGGCGGCCAGCCACGCGACGTCCGACACCTGCGCGGCGGCCCCGCCCCGGGCGAACATCCCGGAGAACAGCCCGGCGGTGGCGGGAGAGGTCACGGTCACCTCCGGATGGTTCGAATGTCGTTCAGGGAGCCGCCGTCGCCATCGTGCACGAGATCAGCCACCGCGTCGGCGAGCGGAACCACCGTGACCATCGCGCCCCCTTCACGCATGTGCGCTATGCGAACGAAGGTTCTTTTGGTGAACCTACTGACCCATCGTGCGGACGGTCAACGTGGCGACCATCGTTCCTTGACCTGATGCTCGAAGGGTGCCGATCCCGGCCTTCAGGCCGGGGTCAGCACGAGCGGGAGTGGCTGTTAGGGCGCGAGCGTGCCCTGGTTCGCACGTTCCTGCTGTTCGGCCCACCAGGTGTAGGGGACAAGGACAGCTTGGGTCTCGCCGTACCTCTCCACGATGGTGTGCTCCCCCTCACAGGCCGCCGAGCGGGCTGTGGGAAGGTTGGCCAATGGTCGAGCGGGGGGTCGGTGTGTCGCGGGTGTCGCGGGTGGTGCTCATCGCGGGCTTCGCGCTCGCCTCGCTCAACCTGCGGCCCGCACTGGCGAGCGTCTCCCCGGTGCTGGACGAGATCATGGGCGACCTCGGGCTGACCGCCGCCGGGGGAGGGGCGATCACCACGGCCATGGTGGTCTGTCTCGGCGTACTGGGCCCGCTCGCCCCGCTGCTCGCCCGCCGTTTCGGCCTGGATCGCACGCTGATGGCCGGATTGCTGATCCTGGCCGCCGGGGTGATGCTGCGCAGCGCGGGAAGCGTCCCCGCGCTCTACGCGGGAGCGGCCGTCGCCGGCATGGCCATCGCCGTGATGAACGTCGCGATGCCCGGCGTGGTCAAGCAGCACTTCCCCTCGCGGGTCGGCCTGTTCACCGGGATCTACGTCTCCGGCCTGGTGCTGGGCTCCGCCGCGGCGTCCGGGCTGATGATCCCGCTGGAGCGTGCCACCGGGTACGGCTGGCGCGGGGTGACCGCGATGGCCGCGATCCCGGCGCTGGCCGCCGCGGCGCTCTGGCTGCCCCAGGCACTGCGCCGCCCGGCCCGCTCCGAGGTCGCGCCCAGACCGTTCGCACCGCTGCTCCGCGCCCGGATGACCTGGTACGTCAGCGCCTACATGGGCCTGCAGTCGCTGACCTTCTACGTCATGCTGGCCTGGCTGCCGACGATCTTCAAGGACGCGGGACTCCCCGCCGACCAGGCCGGATACCTGCTCGGCCTCACCAGCCTGGCCCAGGTGGCGGCCACCTTGGCGGTCCCGATCCTCGCCGGGCGCGCGCGATCGCAGGTGTCGTACGTCACCGCCGCGACCCTCATCACGGTGGTCGGATACCTCGGCGTGCTGCTCGCCCCGGCCACCCTCCCGTGGCTCTGGATGATCGTCCTGGGGGTGGGGCAGGGTGCCTCGATCGCGCTGGCCCTGCTCATCATCACGCTCCGCGCCCCCGACCCGGTCTCGGTGACCGCGCTCTCGGCCGTCGCCCAGTCCGTCGGGTACGTGCTGGCCGCGCTCGGACCGCTGGTGGTCGGCGCGCTCCACCAGTTCTCCGGCGGCTGGACGCTACCGCTGCTGGCCGGTCTCGGCGCGTGCGGCCTGCAGCTGGCGGCCCCCTCACCCTCGGTTTCGCCGCCACCGAGCTCTTCAGCGGCTACACGGTCGGTGTGCAGGACGTCCTCGACTCCCTCGCCGACCTC